>JAIMJY010000009.1:16346-32260 GCA_020692945.1 Caldisericum sp.
TTGCACCTGTTAGCGGTGGTTAATATATGAGCAAAAAAATAAATAAGAAGAAGATAACTTTAGCAATTATTGCAGCAGTAATAGTTATAATAGGAGGCATCTCTTTAGTTTTTACGGAGTACCTCCTCCCCTGGAAGAATGTTTACGTAACCGTAAAAGAAACAAAAGTTTACGAATACTCGATGTCCTATGAAATGATAGAGCAGGCAGATGCACTGAATGTTCCCTACTCAAGCTTTGTAACAGAAGACCCAAAAAGCAACATGGCAAGGCAGATGGTAACGGACAACGCCCGCAATGAAGTTATATACAAAAGACTGTTTTACTTAATGGGCATAAAAGACGGTTTTGATGTCGCCCAGGATGAAATTAATGCTGCACTTGAGACATTTAAAAAGAATACAAACTTAGGAACTAACGAAAGCGTTGAGCAGAGCTATAAAGATGAACTTGATGCAAGGGGTCTCTCGGGAAAGGATTTTATGGAGATTGTGAAAGAGAATATCATCGTTCAAAAAGAGAAGGATAAACTCACGGCGAATATCGCTCTTTCTGATAAAGATTTAAAAGCGTATTTTGACGAATGGGGTTTTGGATATGATCCTAAAAATCCTAATAGGCAGGAAGTTTATGGAAAAAATATTGAACAGATTAAGAAAGATGCTCTTTATATGAAAAAGAAGGATTATTTGACGGGAATAGAGAAGAAACTTCTTGCAGACAATATGAGCGAGATAAGCTTTGATAATCCTTATAAAAAGTTTATGAGATGGCTCTATGGTGATTTCTTAGGCACTTCAATACCCGATGAGTATAAGCCTGAGACCTCAATGGGATGAAAAAAACACTTAAGATATTTGCAAACGTAATTGTTCCGTTTATTGTGCTGCTCATACTGTTCAACTTTACACAAGTAAATGTAACTGACTTCAACAACAACGTGCCTGTCTCTTTTGCGCACGTTGGGTTCTTTAGTGCAGATATAAATGGCAAAGCGTTTTTTTTAGATATTGCTTTCACCAGTAAACTTGCTGTTTCAAGGATGGGATACAAGGAAATGACCGTTTCATTACCTTTCAAGCTATTGTTTAAAAAAGAGTCCGTAGCGCTTACAGAGGCTAACTTTGATGAAATAAACGAACAACTGCTTGAATATGCTAACTCTACGAGCAATTACGCTTATACGTTCAAGAGCACTGAATCTCGGTATGAGAAAATGCAATCTACTTTGATTACTGCCAAGAAAGATGGTGAAGATTTCTATTTCAAGATGGAAACAGATGACTCTCAACAAAAGAAGTCTTTAGTCGTTATTCAAAAAAATAACCAAATGTACAAAAGTGTTGATGGAAGCTCCCTTTCAGGACCGCTAACAGATGAGGAAAAGCAGAATTTTATTAGCGAAAATCTTGTTTTCGTAGACCTTGAAAGTATTTTGCTTGGCGCTTTTCCATCGGAACAACCAACGTCTATGGATTTTGATGCTAATAAAATAAACTTAAAGTGGAACAGCGAAATCATCGAAATTTCTCTCGCAAAAAACGGTTATCCTGAACATATCTCATACAGCGAAAAAACCGACAAAGCGGAAAGAACTGGAGGTCTTGTTATTCAATCAGGAGGTGCGAAGATAACAGTTAATGAAAACGGATAACGGAGTAGATAAACTTATAGAAGATTTTTATGAGGAATTTTACTACAGATTCCCGGAAGAGGCGGCAGAAAGAGGCATACATCGTTACGGATACAAGTTGGTAAGCCTTAGAAGATTTGAAATTTCTCAATGGAAAATGTTTTTACAAGAAATAAGCAAAGAAATTAGTAAAATAAAGTCGAAGAAAGGTTTTGAAAGAGATAGCGAACTCTTAACTCTCGAAAAAATAGTTAAAAATGAAAATAATTGGATTAACAATGACCAAGAGTACATGATAAATCCTTTGCTATATGTAAGCAAAATATTCAGTGATCTTGTATATCCGGCATTCGGCTCATACGCTCCAATAAGCATAAGAAGCAGAAATTTTGTAGATAAACTTTCCGATTTGGATAAAGTAATAACTGCTGCAGAAGAAAATTTGATAAATTCGCATAGTATTCAAAAGAAACTATCGATTGATTACATTGACTACCTTAGTGCATTCATTAACGAATTTTCTAACTTTTTGCTTGGAAAAAGCGACACGGAAAAAAAGGACGATATAAGGAGCATGAAATTATCTTCGACTGAAGGGCTTATCAAGTTAAAAAATATAATATCAAAACTTCCAGAGGAAGAAACCCTCTGGAAAATAGAGCAAGCATTTAAAAGGAGATATTTAGGGGATACTCCTCCAGTAGATATTAAGCCATATCTCGACGAATCCTTAAATGCTTTGAAAGATAAAATCATAAAAAAAGCAAGAGAAATAAAGATTTATGCTCCATACCTTGAAACGCTTTCAAACGTGATTAACGGTGCTAGCGAAGTTTCTGAAAGCAAAGTTCAAGAAGTGTTTAGTATAATAAAGAATAAAGGACAAAGCATTTTCGGTTATACTAAAATAGCGATTGATATTCGGAGGCTGCCAGTAGAAATTGAGAAAATAACAACTGGTATCTGGAACTACAAACGATTCCAGATGTTACCCTCAGGAGAATTTGATATAAAACCAATTTCAACAATACTACTAACATCGCAAGAAAATCTTAATTCAATAATTTATAACGTGACCAACTACATTTATCCTGGTTTAGCATACCTGAAGGAAGTTAAATCGAGAAGTGTTAAGAACATAAGAAAAAATTTTATTAATTACGATTTCGAGCAAGGGTGGAAGATTTATTCATCGAGAGAGATTAACATAGAACTTAAGAAGATTTTTGGAAACGAGTACGAACTATTCGCTCTGTATAGAGAGTATTCGGCGACACTAAAAGCATATTTTGAAAATGAGATTTTGATGAACAGGGTAAGCTTTGAGAATTTAAAAAGTGCAATATCTCGGGATGAAATACTGTTGGACAAGGGAGCTTTCCTCAAGGAGCTTGCAGAAGACAAAAGTAAAAGCTTTTCAGAATTCTTAGGCCTCAATTTCATTCTTGAAGAAAAAAGGTTCTTTACTAAGAAATATAAAAATATTGAGTTTCACGAAAAACTTCTATCGATTGCCTCTATTTTTCCATTTAAGTACGTAAGGAAGATGCTTTGAGATGAATACACCTAAATTTATCATAGCAATTGCAGGTAATATCGGCTCAGGAAAATCGACAATTTCAAAGTATCTTGCTGAACAATGGGGTTTTGATATTTTGCCAGAGCCGGAAGCAAAGAACCCCTTTATTAAGAAATTTTACAGAAATCCAGAAAGATGGGCTTTTCATTCCCAACTTTTTTTTCTAACTGAGAGAGCTAACATGCAGCTTAAAGCAGAAAAAACTGCACAAAATCTAATTATAGATAGAACCATCTATGAAGATGCAGAAATTTTTGCGCGTCTTGTTCTTTCAGAGTCAGAATACAAGATCTATAAAAAAATATACGAACAATACCTAACAGTTATTACTCCTCCTAATTTGATTATTTACCTAAAAACGTCTGTCGATACACTTATGGAAAGAATAAAAGTACGAGGAAGAACATATGAGAAGACAATCAAAAAATCATATATGAAGAAGCTTAATGAACGGTACTTTGAATGGATCAACATGTTTAATGCTGCTCCAGTTGTGACATTCGATACAGATAAATACGAAATATATAGTTTGTTTGGAGATATAGAAGTTTTGAAGAAAGAAATCGAAGATTATTTCTGGAGAAGGAAAAAGAACAATGGAAACAAATAAAAACGGGAGCCAACTTGAGTTTGAAAAAGATGCTTTCCTGAATATTCTGCCTGAGAATCTTGCAAAAAAGATTAAGGAGCTTGACGGATTCGAAAACCTTATTGAGGTTGTGCTTGACCTTGGAAGAAAACCAGAAGCGCGTTATGCAGGTAAAACGATTTATTTAAGAGATAATCCCGTTAAAGAGGAAGAAATAGGAAAAGTTATTTCTAAAGTTGGCACGTTTGATAGAGATAACCGTGCGGGCATCGAAAAGACCTTACACAGGATCTCAGGAATTTTCAACAGAAGAGAAGAAGTAATTGGTTTAACATGCAGAGTAGGAAGAGCAATTTATGGAACAGCCGAGTCTATTAGAGACATCATTAGAAGTGACAACAGCATTCTTTTACTGGGAAAGCCTGGCGTTGGTAAAACAACGCTCCTTAGAGAGGCTGCAAGGGTACTCAGCGAAGAAATGGGAAAAAGAGTGATTGTAGTTGACACCTCGAATGAGATTGGCGGAGACGGAGACATTCCTCATCCTGGTATCGGGAGTTCAAGAAGAATGCAAGTTCCATTCGGAAAAGCACAAGAAGATGTGATGATAGAGGCTGTTGAAAACCACTATCCAGAGGTAATAATTATTGATGAAATTGGAAGGACTGAAGAATCAAAAGCATGCAGGACAATTGCTGAAAGAGGAGTAAGGCTAATTGCTACAGCGCATGGTGTGAGCATGGATAACCTTATGATAAACCCAACATTACAAGACCTCATTGGAGGAATTGCTCCAGTAACTCTAAGCGATGAAGAAGCAATAAGAAGAGGAACTCAAAAGACGATCCTGGAAAGAAAAACTCCACCAACATTTGATATACTAATTGAAATAAGAGAAAGAGGGATATATGCCATCTACCATGATGTAGCAGAAACCGTAGACGCACTTCTGAGAGGATTTCCAGTGAACCCAGAGATGAGAAGTGGAATTACAAAAGAAAAACCAAAAGAGAGCTTAACAGTAACAAAAGAAATAAACGAAACAGTAAAAATTTTCCCTATAGGAATTAATCCGAGTTATATTGATAGGGGAATTAACTCAACAAGAGTGCCTGTAGAAATTGTAAAAGATCTCAGCAAAGCTGACATTATATTAGCAGATAGACGCATAGTAAAAAAGAAGCAAGACCTTTTAGATTTTGCAAACAGATTAGCTATTCAGGTAGATCTCGTTGACAAACCGTCGCTTGGAGAAATTAAAAACTATTTAAAAAAAGCAAAAAATAAAAATTATAACAAAGTTGTTTTAGATTATGGTAAGCTTGAAAATATAATTAGAAAAGTCATAGAAGATGGACAACCTTTCCAACTTCCAACGGATACTGATGAAGTTATCGAAGAAGAACGAAATTTCATTTCACGTTTTGGTTTGTCAAGTGAAATAATTGGTATTAAGCCAAACAAAAGGGTTGTTATTTCGCCGAGGAAGCCAAAATGAGAGAAATGTTTATAACAGTTGAAGGGATTGATGGGTCTGGCAAGAGTACTCAGGCAAGAATACTCAAAGATAACATTGAAAAAACTGGCTTAAAAGTTTTATTAACAAGAGAACCCGGTGGCTCATCAATTGGAGGAATAATCAGAAAAGCGCTCCTTACAAAGAAAATGGACAGCTTAACAGAATTTTTACTTTTTGCATCCGACAGAAATGAGCACATCGAAAGTATTATACTTCCCTCAATTCACAATGGGACAGTTGTAATTTCCGACAGATTTACTGACTCGTCTTTAGCGTACCAAGGCTATGGGAGAGGCGTTGAAATAAAGTTTATCAATAGTGTCCACAATACAATAACAAAAGGGTTAAGTCCTGATATCAGCTTTCTTATAGACATAAGCCCTCAAATTAGTATAGAGAGAATGAAGGTGATGCAGCTCGATAGAATAGAACAAGAAGGAATGGAGTTTCTTAAAAGGGTAAGAAAGGGATATTTGGAGATAGCGCGTAAGGAGAGTAGATTCGTGGTAATTGACGGGTTGAAGAGCGTAGATTCAATAGCAAACCAAATGTTTGCTACCTACTTGGCGAGGAGGAAACAATGGATAAAGGAAAAAAGCTGATAATATTGCTTTTAGTTATTCTGCTGTTAATCATAGTGTATTTTTTGGGAAGGACTTTCATTTCCGTTACCGGACAAATTTTTGTTGATTCCGACTCTTATCCAAAGGAAGCAGATGTTTATTTAAATGGCGAGTTACAAGGGAAAACCCCAATAACAATTAAAGGGTTAAAGATGGGTCAGTATGAGTTAGCGGTTAAAAAAGAAGGTTACAAAAGTGTAATAAAAATAATTGATTTGACTAGAAAGAACGCCAACCAGGGTTTTCACACGCCTCTTGAACATCTTACCTTCGTCCTTCAGGTAAACTCTTATCCAACGGAAGCAGAAGTTTACGTAGATGGAATAAAAAAAGGGGTTACTCCAGTCACAATAGAAGATTTACTTCTTGGCCAACATTTTGTAGAAGTAAAGAAAATGAATTTCTCAACTTGGTCACAGCGAATTGCAGCAGAAAAGGATAAAACAATTGAGCTTTATGCAGAGCTCCATCCAAGCACATCTTCAATTGCCATAACATCGGTGCCTGACGGAGCAGATGTGTTTTTGAATGACAAAAAACAAGGGGTTACGCCGTTTAACCTTGACAACTTAAACCCTGGAACATATAACCTCAATGTAAGTAAAGATGGCTACATTTTATACAGCGAACAGGTAACCATTGCAAAAGGCGACACCATACAAAGGGATCTTGTTCTAACCAAAGCTGACACGTTCATTTCAATAACAACCATACCGCCTGGATGCAGTGTTTACATAGACGACGTGCTTAAGGGAACAACACCTTATACCGGAGCAAATTTATCACCCGGGATATACCAATTAAGACTTGAATACGAAGGATACTTAACTTTTTCAAGCGAAATACAGGTAATAAAAGGCAAAACGCAAAAGTATAACTTTTCTCTTTTAAAGCTTCCATAATTTGATAAAATATAATGACTGTGCTAAAGCGGGGAGATAGCAGTGCCCTGTAACCTGGAACCTGCTATACCAGGACTGACAAGTTGAATTAGGATGTAAACTGTAAGTGACGTTAGCTCTGTAAGGGCTGTGAAGGTAGGACCCTTCACGATAGAAAGCTTCAAACCCCGCCAGATCTGGAAGGAAGCAACGGTAAGAAGATTTTTCTAAGCGGTGAAGGAACATCTTACTGGAGCCCGGAGGGCGCTGTACTGCTTGGGGTCTGCCTTCAAGTTCAACCGCACAGTCATAACCTTCCTCCTTTCCTGAGATATAACTTGCTCTATTTATTAATGATATCGTACTCTTTTCTGCAATAAGATGCATTGCCTCACAGAACATGCTACGTTCGTGTCAATGGGAAAAACACAAGTTTTTTACTCTTTTGAAACCTATGCTCCTCTTCCCCCTTCAGCGGGTTACTCCTCTGGAATCTGCGCTCTTCTTCAGCAGGTTACTATTTATGTAAAGAGGTTCGTATTTTGATTTTACTCCTTTGTGATTGCTGTATGTAGGAACCGATGAAGACCGCATTTGTTGCTGATGGTAGATACAGAGGAGTTAGAAAAAGAAAAGCAGTTTAAATATTTAACTTATTGATTTGAAAATCTCTTTAAATTTTTATAATAGTGGGAAGATAATTCCACTATTGCCTTTGCAAGAATTTAAAAGATGGGACTGTTAAAAGGGGATTAGGATGAGGTTTTTTGAAAAATTTCAGCTTGATGAGATTTACAGTTTCGAAAGAGGCGTAAGAATTTTTTTCATTCTTTTACTGCTCTCAGGAATTATATTACTTGCTGACCAGAATGTTATTTCTCCAAACATTCAAGCAATCGAAAATGAATTTAATATTGGTGACAGAGAAATTGGTTTTATTGCTTCAGCTTATACTATTATTGCTGCAGTCATAACTTTCGCATGGGGGTATCTTACCGATAAATTTTCAAGAAAGTGGTTATTCATATTTGCAACACTCCTTGGAGAGATTCCCTGCTTTTTGAGTGGTTTTGCAAGAAACTACAATGAATTACTTTTCTTAAGAATCCTTACAGGCATAGGGATAGGAGGGATTGTTCCGATTAGCTTTTCGCTTATCAGCGATTTCTTTACTGAAAAACAGAGAGGAAGAGGGCAGGCATTAGTTGATGCAATTACAACACTTGGAGTACTCCTCGGGATGATGGTTGCAGGATTTCTCGGACCTGTTCACGGGTGGAGGTTACCTTTCGTTCTGGTATCCTTTCCTAACTTCCTTATAGTTTTGCTGATAGCAGTTTTTAGTAAAGAACCATCAAGAGGTGCGGGCGAACAAGAAATTAGAGAACTTGTAATCTCCGGTAAAAAATACAAAGGCAGATTAAAGCTTAAAGATTATCTTAATCTTTTCAAAATCCCCTCAAACGTATTGCTATTTATGCAAGGATTGGCAGGATCTATCGCATGGGGAATAATTCCGTATTACCTGATTATTTTTTACGTAAGGTACAAAAATTTCTCCGTTCAAACTGGCACAATTCTTTTAATTGTATTTGGCGTGGGAACAGTGCTTGGAAAATTTTTTGGAGGAATTACTGGAAATAAAGTATATTTGAAAAAAAGGAAGTATTTACCTTTATTATGTAGTATTTCGCAATTTCTCGGGGTGTTACCAATCTATGCTGTTCTAATCTGGCCAAGTAAACTGAATCCAAAGTTGATAGATCTTATTCCTCCCTCTATTTTCGGTTTTCTCGGAGCTTTCCTCGTTTCGATTTCAGGCCCTAATGCAAAAGTAATGTTAATGAACGTGAATCTTCCAGAACACAGAGGTGCAATCGCTCCCATATTTCATCTAACCGATTCCATTGGCATGGGAATTGGAACACTCCTTGGTGGAATTATCTCTTCAATTAAAGGTCTGGATTTCACGATGAAGTTCTCATCGCTTTTTTGGATACCATGCGCGATAATATTGTTGATAGCAGCAATTTTTATTGAGAAGGATGCACTAAGAGTTAGATTAGCCATGGGAAACCTAAAAAAAGAAATGGAGGTACAACATTAGAACACCTCAAATTCAAACAAATCATATTATTCATCACGCATAGAAAAACGTTGGTGACATATTGTACACCATCTGTACTGCAATCCCATTTTTTTGAAAAACGAGCCTTATTTCTATTTTTATCAATTTTTAGACTCTTTTTTAAATATAGCAATTTTCATTATAATTTAGATAATCTGTAGCAAAAGCAGCATCTTTCTGAGTTTGATTTTTAAAAGAAAAATGATAAAATTCTCTTAATATTTGTTAGATCTAACACGAGGGAGCAAGTTGTAAGGACGGCTATTGTGGAGAAGTAAAGGAGTTAAAAAATGGATACAATAAAAAGCGTAAAAGGTTTCAAGGATTTTTTTGGTTTGGATGCTGAAATTTTCGAGGCAATCGAAAAGACGTTGTTCGGTGTTGCCGAAGCATATGGATATAAACGAATAATTCTTCCAGTTGTTGAATATACGGAGCTCTTCAGCCGCTCAGTGGGGGAAGAAACAGACATCGTTAAAAAGGAGATGTACACGTTCACTGACAAAAACGAACGAAGCCTCACCCTGCGCCCCGAGATGACTGCCTCTGTTGCAAGAAGCTATATTGAAAACCATTTCGAAACTTACCCAACTCCTTTTAAAGTTGCTTACCTTGGTCCATGTTTTCGGTATGAAAATCCGCAAAAGGGAAGATACAGAGGGTTCTACCAATTTGGGGTTGAAGCTTTTGGGGATGACTCACCACTACTTGATGCAGAGGTAATATCACTTGCCTTTAGTGCTTTGCAGAAATTTAATATAAAAGGGCTTAAAGTGAAAATAAATTCAATTGGATGCAGAAAGTGCAGGCCAAATTATAGGAAAGCTCTTGTTGACGCATTAACTCAGCATTACGATGAACTGTGCTCTGATTGCAAAAGACGTCTTGAAACTAATCCAATGAGGATTCTTGACTGCAAGAAAGAAAGTAAAGAACTGAAAGATTCTCTTCCAAAGACGATCGACTATCTCCGTGATGAGTGCAAGGATCATTTTAATGCAGTTACAAACTACCTTATTTCAATGAACATACCTTATGAGGTCGATAACACACTTGTGAGAGGATTAGACTATTATACGAGGACTGTTTTTGAGGTAATCTCAGAGGATCTTGGCTCACAAAATGCACTTCTTGGTGGAGGACGGTATGATTATCTAATTGAAGAACTTGGAGGAAGGCCAACGCCCGGGGTAGGGTTTGCATTGGGAGTTGAGCGCCTCATAGAAATTCTTAAAGCACAAAAGTTTACAGTAAAAGAAAAAAGCATAATATACATTGCATATCAAAAGTCTTCAATAACCAAAGCAATTAAAGTAGCACAAACAATAAGAGATGCTGGATTTACCGTACTTGTAGACACAAAGTGTGGGAACTTCAAAAATCAACTTGAGAGAAGTGCTAAAAGAAATGCAAAGTTCACAATCATAATAGGAGAAAGCGAGATTGCATCAAACACGTTGCAAATTAAAAACATGGCAACAAAAGAGCAAAAAGAAATAAAAGAAGTAGAACTATTAAATGCTCTAAAGGAGCGGCAAAATGCTTAAAAGAAACATGAAATGTGGAGAAATCAATGATACTGTGGTTGGAAAAAGCGTAATTGTTAACGGATGGATTCAGAGGAAAAGGAACCTTGGAGGTTTGCTTTTCATAGACATAAGAGACCGTTCAGGAATTGTCCAGATTGTAATAGACCCGAATGCAATAGGAAATGACACTTTTAAAAATATTGAAAAAATTAAACTTGAATCCGTTGTTGGGATAAAAGGCACCGTAAGAGTAAGAATAGCAGAAAATCCTAGTTTATCCACAGGGAAATTTGAAGTATTAGCCGAAGATTATGAACTTTTTTCTCCCTCCGAAGACCTTCCTTTTAATCCATTTTCAGGCCAGGATGTAGACGAAACTGTGCGTCTTCGATACAGGTATCTTGACATGAGAAAACCTGAAGTGAGAGAAGTGTTTGAAATGCGAGCACGAATCACTCAAAGTGTACGAAACTTCCTTATTGAAAAAGGTTTTATAGAGGTGGAGACCCCTTACCTTACGAAAAGCACTCCCGAGGGTGCGAGAGATTTTATCGTGCCTTCGCGTGTAAACAAAGGCAAGTTTTATGCACTTCCACAATCCCCGCAACTATTCAAACAGATTCTCATGATTAGTGGATTTGAAAAATATTTTCAAATCGCACGATGCTTTAGAGATGAGGACTTAAGGGTTGACAGACAACCAGAGTTCACCCAGATTGATATAGAGATGTCTTTTATTGAACAGGAAGACATAATAAAGATAATCGAAGAGATGTATGCAAAACTTTTCAAAGAAGTAGGTGGAGTGGAGCTCACAACCCCTTTCCCAATTATGAAATACGACGAGGCAAAGGTTCGCTTTGGCTCAGACAAACCAGATACGCGCTTTGGCATGGAGATTCAGGACCTCACTGAGCATTTCAAAAATTGCAACATTCAATTTATTAACAATGGTATAGAAAACGGCCAAAAGGTTCTTGCGCTCTTTCTTCCAAATGGCGGTAAACTTTCACGAAGCGAAATCGACTCTCTTAAGGAAGAAGTCAAATTAAACGGAGCAAATGGGTTTATAGATTTTAAAATCACAAATGGAGAACTCAAATCGTCTTTTACAAAATTCCTGAGTGACTTAGAGAAGGCGTCTCTTCTTTCTGCCGGTAATGATGATGACCTTGCAATGCTCTTCATTGTTGATTCCAAGAAAGGATACGATCTTGTAGGAAGAGTGCGTCTTTTGCTTGCAAGCAAGTTCAAATTGATTCCCGAGGGTAGGCTAAACTTTCTTTGGGTAGTTGATTTTCCATTTTTTGCATACAATGAGCAAGAAGGGCGTTATGAAGCGGAACATCATCCGTTCACGATGCCAAAAATAGAAGACCTTGATAAACTTGAGACAGACAAAGAATCGGTACACGCAATTGCGTATGACCTCGTTTTGAACGGATCTGAACTTGGCGGAGGAAGCATAAGAATACACACTCCAGAACTTCAAAAGAGAGTTTTTAATGCAATAGGATTAAAAGAAGATGAAAGTGAAGCTCGCTTTGGCTTTTTGTTGAAGGCTTTGAGGCTCGGCGCACCACCTCATGGGGGAATTGCCTTTGGGCTCGACAGGCTTGTATGGATTATGACCAAGGCAAACAGTCTGAGGGATGTAATCGCATTTCCAAAAACAACTTCAGGAATTTGTCCCCTTACTGACGCTCCTTCAGCCATATATGGAAAGCAACTTGACGAACTTGGCATTGAGGTAAAGAATAATGGATCGAATGCCTAAGGAATACAAAATTCCCGTATACATCATTTCAATGACTCTTGCATATTTTGCCATTTATCTTTTCGTTCTCTTCAGGAAATATTCATTATTAGGCTCCGTCATCGGAAAAACGATTATTATTTACGCCTCAGTTGTCGCAGCACTTTCTCTTGCATCCCTTGCATTTTTCCTTCTTAAAAAAGAGATAGGAAGGATTGGCCTTATTGTGGTCTACGGTGCGCAAATTGTCATTTCGTTTGCGTTGCTTGCAAGCATCGTATTCTTGAAGCAGTCGTCCGTTTTGATTGCCAAGGCATTTAAAATTGGCGTTTTCGATGTATACATGTTGGTTCCGATATTGGGCTCATCACCCGGTAAAGGCATTATTTCGTTGTCGATTTTGTCGATTTGGTTTGCGATTGTAATTTATCTCCTCAATCACCGAGAAGTAAAGGAATTTATGAAGACAAAAACCTATCCGCTCGTAAACACGCAAAAGCAAACCGTCGCTTTTATTATTGCTTATTTCATTTCTCTTGGCATAATTTCAATTCTCATAGGTCTATAAAAAGATGGGGCTTATCAAGGAAGCCATCAAGAACAATCTTCATTGACTCTAATTAAACCTTTCCCTAATTACTACCACTAAATTAGTTATACAAATAACATAAGGATTTAAAAAATCTTTGCACAAAGAAGCTATAGTATAAACGAAATGTCTAGCAAGCGATATCTCAGATTCCTACTTTTCACCCTGTTTGTAGTTGGCTTTAAATTCTTGGTAGAATTCCTTAAACGTGCCTTCCTTTATTGATTTTCTGATGCCAAGAATGAGTCTTTCGAGAAAATAAAGGTTGTGAATTGTTGCAAGGCGCCCTGCAAGGTGTTCTTTTGATTTAAATAGATGATGTAGGTATGCCTTTGTGAAATTTCTACATGTATAGCAATCACACTCATCTTCTAATGGCATAAAATCTTCCTTATAGATATTTTTCGTAATTTTTATTGTCCCATATTTTGTAAAAAGAGACCTATTTCTTGCAATGCGTGTTGGAAGGACGCAGTCGAACATGTCAATGCCATTTCGTACATATTCAAGAATGCTCAAAGGGTCTCCTACGCCCATAAAATACCGGGGCTTATCCTCAGGAAGTAACGGCACCGTGTAATCAATCATTTCTTCGGTAAGTGCTCGTTCTTCACCGACGCTAAGTCCTCCAAGTGTGATTCCTGGAAAATCAAGCGCAAGTATTTCCTCTAACGCCCTTTTCCTTAACTCTTTATAGAAACCTCCTTGAATTACGCCAAAAATGATTTGGTCTGCTCGCTTGTGTGCTACTATACTCCTTTTTGCCCACTCAACAGTTATAGCAAGCTCTCTCTCTGTCTCATTGAAAGGAGTTGGATATGTGCCGCAGATATCAAGTGGAATTGCAATGTCTGAACCTATTTTTTCCTGTGTATCGACGACAACTTCAGGTGAAAAGAAATGTTTAGAGCCATTGATAAAAGATCTAAACTCTACTCCTTCGTTTGTAATTTTTCTGATGTCTTTTAATGATAATACTTGGAATCCTCCGCTATCTGTAAGAATTGCTCCGTCCCAATTCATAAATTTATGGATTCCGCCTGCTTTTTTTATCGTCTCTGCCCCTGGCTGTAGGTACAAATGATAGGTATTTGCAAGTATAATTTTAAAACCCATTTCCTTTATCTCATCTGGCGTGAGAGTTTTTACTGTGGCTTGCGTTCCTACAGGCATAAAAACAGGCGTTTCAATTTTTCCATGGGTGGTTTCAAACTGAGTGATGCGAGCCCGTGACCAAATATCTTTAGCAAGAACTTTGAAATTTATTTCCGTTTTCATATGTATCTCAAATAATTAGCATCGTGTCCCCAAAGCTATAAAAACGGTAGCGCTCGCTAACTGCAATATTGTATGCATTAAGAATAAATTCTTTGCCCACAAATGCTGCAGTAAGTGCAAGAAGTGTAGTTTTCGGAAAATGGAAGTTCGTAATCATCGCGTCGACGATTTTGAAAGGATATCCTGGCTTTATGAAAAGCCTGGTTGAGCCATTTAAAGGCTTTAAAGTGCCCTCTCGCGTCGAAGCAGTTTCAAGTGTTCGTGCAACAGTTGTCCCGCAAGCAAAGACTTTTCCACCTTGTGACTTCGCGTCATTGATTTTGCTTGCGGCGGATTCCGAAATAAAAAAATCTTCTTCATGCATTTTGTGTTTATCGATATCTTCTTCCTTTATTGGTTTAAATGTGCCAAGGCCAACATGCAAGGTAATATACTCAACGTTAACTCCTTTTTGGATGAGTTTATTTAAAAGAAACTTCGTAAAATGAAGGCCGGCAGTGGGAGAAGCAACTGAACCTTCAAGGTGAGAATAAACAGTTTGGTATTCGTCATCTGCATTTATCTTTCCTTTAATATAGGGTGGTAAAGGTATTTCTCCAAATTTTGCGAGAATCTTCTCCATTGAAAAAGCATTTTCTGAATAAAATTCGACAACATTTTCTCCATTTTCATTTTTCTTCAGCACTTTGACAAAGATATGTGGGTTACTGGTTAAGAGAATTATATCATCTTGATGAACTCTACTGTTAGGATTAGTGAGTGCGAGCCATTTCTTACCATTGATTTTTTTAAGGAGAAAAATTTCTTTTTTGCCGCCAGTACCTTGTTTGAAACCAAAAAAGCGTGCTTTAATAACCTTTGAGTCATTAAGCACAAGCACGTCATGGGGGTTAATGAAATGCTCTATCTCATAAAAAATACGGTGCTCAATTGTCTGAGTTGCACGGTTCAGAACCATCAGTTTTGCATAGTCTCTTGGGTAAACAGGATGTTGTGCAATGAGTTCTTCCGGAAGCTCATAAGAAAGCTCCTCTATGCGCATTAACGGGTTCCAGAAAGTATAGTGGTGAGACTTTTTGTCATTGCAGGTAAAAGTTTAACGGAGAGGACATAAAACCTTGAGTTCAATATTTGTCCTACAAATGTATTTTGAGTAATATTAAAGAAGCTAAAAACATAAACAATAGCCTGCGCAATTACTGCAAGGACTATGGCTGCAATAAGAACCTTGAAAACGCCACCAAAAATAGTATCGATCCACTTTAAGAATGGGCTAACTTTAATTGCTCTTCTGATCAATAGTCCCACAATTCTTACAATTAAAAGCACGCTAACAAAAATAATAACAAATGCAAGACCATTCAAAGACCAACTTGCAAGTTTCTGTGAGATAAACTCATTGACGGTTAAAGTTGACTGAGAAAAATCTCTCAGGATAAAATTCTTTAGAAAATCAGGCAAGTTAATTTTGGAAAGTACCAAGCCCAAATTCTGAATTGTTGCAGGTAATTGAGAAAGATCGGAAGGCAGGTGCAAAAAGCTTGAAATGCTTTGTGCAAATTTACTTGCAAGTCTAAATTTCTCATCAAGAAAGATTGCAAATTTTAATGCGAAAGCCTTTGCAGCAAACCATCCTAATACAAGACTCAAAATATCAGACACAAGGAGTAGCACTCCACTTCTCATTCCAATAAAAAATTCAATTATTAGTATTATAAAAACTGCTACATCAAAATAATTTGCATTACTCATAACAATTTTACTCCTTTGCAACTGTAGTTATTTATTTTACCAGTTTGATGCTTTTTTT
>JAIMJY010000081.1 GCA_020692945.1 Caldisericum sp.
ATGTTCTTCTACAAATGCTTATGTTGGTCTTTACAGTCGTGTTTTCTATACCGTATCTCTATCTTCAAGTGATAATTCCCTCCTCTCTATCCATTCCTTTTTTCTGGCTCTGGATCGCCTTCAGCATATTTTATATTGTTACCCCATATAAGAACCTAAAACAAATTGGAAAAAAGGTAAAAGAATTAATTCATAAGCGTTCAAACGACTAAGTCCTTGAAGGGTCAAAAGGCAAAATAGGAGGGAGATATCTCCCTCCTAGAAATTTTTGCTTAGGTTACTTTTCATAAATCTGATAGTCTAAATCTCCTGCACTTAACTTTTTCAAGTGTCATATGTTTAAGGAAAAGACTTTAAAGTAAGAGGAAAAAATGTTACAGTAAATTGCCTTATCGAAGATATATATGAAATGATTCGTTATCTCACGTAAAAATACTTTCAAAATTGCGGAACTTTTTTGAAGTTTGTAAGTCTTATTTATAGAGAAAGATAAATCTGCTGAAAAGAGTGCAGATTACAGAAGATTAAAAAACCTATTGCAAAAAAAAAACGATTAAGCTATTATTAGAAGAGGAACAAATCCTGAAACAAGTAATGTCACCCTGAACTTGATTCAGGGTCAGGATAGGTTTTATCCCTCGAGAGGGAGGTGATGGAAATGAATGAAGAAAAGAAGCTGAATAGAGGAGGTGGTGCGATATGAATGTAAATAAATGAAAAACAAGGATGAATGGCGAATTATTCAGTGCCACTTTCCGAAAGATGTTTTCTAAAACTTGTAAATACTCTAACAGAATCGGGAATCGAGAAGGATTAGTTTTGGGATTTTTGATAAGTGTGGCTGAGTAGAATTTCCCTGACGCATCAAATAAAAGACTTCGTAAACTTGAAAGATGGTGAAAAACACAACCCCGTAAAAGGATTTTGTAAAAAGGTAAAAAAGTGTGCAATTTGAATGGATGAAAATAAAAGCAAAAGCTGCATTAACCTGTGTCAAAGATAGAGCCTAAGCCAGATTATCTGGCTGTATAAAGTTAGGATTTGCAGTTTTTTAAAATTAAATAAAATTAATAAGGAGGTAACAATTTATGAAAAAAGTTTTTATTAACAAGAAAAAACTTATTGTAGTTCTTCTTTTAACGATTCTAATAACTACATCATTGTTTGTTTCCTTCAATAATAAGAAATCATTTGTACCAGCTCAAAGTGCAAAAGCGGCAAGTTCAAATGTTTCCTCAACCCCTTGTGGATGCCATAATGAAGCAAAAGTTAGTGAACTTTTTGACGCTCCTTCTGAGATAGAGCTAAAAAGTCTTATTGCAACTACAAAATCGCAAAAAATCTACAAAGACTACAGCGAGTTTTTAAAGAACAAAGGTTATGCTGAGTGTACAAATAGTATATTTGGCGGATTCTTCAAGAAAGCACCGGTGATTAAAAAAGATGTTAAATATGTTGATAAAAATAATGACTTCAAATTCTCTTACGATGCTAATTTAAAAGTAAAGATGTCATACATCTTATCTGCCCCGTTTATTAACGCACTTGATGACAATAAAATTGCAGGAATCATATTTGTTTATTCATATCGAAGAGTTCTCTCATATATGGTTGAAGTTGATAATATTAAGGATCCAAAATCTATGTCAGTAGATATTCTTATTGAAAACAATAATGGAGAAATTGCTTCCGTATCAAACATTGCTACACCAGACTTTTATATTGATTGGTCTTGTGTACGGAGTTGTATTCCAGGTGCGTTGTCAGATTGTCGTCAATGGATTATTTTTCCTCCTGTTTACATTGTATGTGTAGCAGCAGCTTGGGCAGTTTGCTATGATTGGTGTACAATATTTCCATAGAGGAGGTGTACAATATGCCTTTTGGACCATTGCCTAAAGGTACTAATTTTTATATTGTAAATATTTTGCTTATTACTTCCTATATTTTGTATGCTTTCATTGCGACAAAGTCTAAAAGGAATTTCTTCATCGGAATTGGGACTTCTGGCTCTCTTTCAGATCCCGAAATTTGGGCGAAGGTAAACAGGAGATTTGCAATATTAATTTATTCATTTTCATTACCTCTTCTTTTTGCAAATATAACATTCTTTATACTAAGATATCCTGTATCTTTTGCGACAACGATTCTGATAATTTTTGCTGTTGGAATGATTGCAATAAGTAATTATGTTTGGGTCTATGCAGAAAATCTTACAAGAAAAAAACATTTAGAAGCTAAAAGAGTCAAGCGTCCTTTATATTCAATTATCATCCTTATATTGATTACAATTGCTCTTGCGGTAGGTTGGCATTTAATATTTAAGTAGAATTTTTGTGCAAAAACTAACTCTAAGAATTCATTTTGGAGCCTCCAAAGAGGCTCCAATTTTATAAATTTATTTGAGAAGTAGCTCACCTAAGTCTTCTAAATGCACCAATATAACTACCTTTCTCTCCAAAAAGAAGTCCTTTTAAGCCGAGTTTTTCGAGGCTGGATAATTTAAGCCAGGGGTTGAATTGTAGAGTATGAAGTAAAGTGTTTGCCCCCCAATCTCCATATTCATTTGCATCTTCTGCTTCACCTGCTCCAACGCTGTCCAATACTATAACAATAGCCCTTTTAATATCCATCTGCACCTCCTGAAGTTTTTTGCTTCTTTATAATCATAGTCTTTTTTACGATTATATTTTATCTAATCCCTCGAAAATGCATAATTAGAGTTAATTGCACACAATAAATAATTATCGGCAAAAATTCATTAAAAAGAAAAAACATCACAATTTTTGAAACTTTTTAAGTTTTAAAGTCTTATGCATGAGAAAGAAAATTTTAAAAATTTCTTTAAAAATATGAGAAAATTTTCAGAGGGTATTGAAGATTTGCAAAACCGTCATTACTAAAAACAATTGATCAACCTTAATTCTTTGTAATTTGTACTTCTTTTCAGCAGATTATTGTTAAGCATACGAAAAAATGTGAGTGGATGGTGTTAGAAATTCTTTGAAAAATTATGGAACTTTTTGGGAGTTTGGGAGTCTATATATATGAGAGGAAAAAATTCTCAGAAAGGAGGTGGTGCAATACGAGAGTATTGTAGCTAGGAATTAATGTCGATGAGACAGCTTGTTGGTGAAAACTGCGGAAGCAGCATCAGGAAGTCTTTAGTCCTGAACTTGTTTCAGGATTTTGGCAAGCAAAATCTCTTTAAAGCATATTTAAAAGTTTTTAGAAGATATATAAAATTTATCCAAGGAGGATAAAAAATGAAAAAAAGATTGATTTTATCCGCGTTAGTTCTGGCTTTGTTATTTAGTATATTTGGTATAGGTATAAAAGTTTTTTCGGCAGATGATTACGCCATTGGTAAGCAGGAGATTGTAAGATACATTGATTCCAAAGGACTTAATCTAAAAGAAGGTACTCCTGAATATTTTGATTTTTTGAATAACTTACTGTGGGGTGAGTATAATAAAGATTTGCAAACCTCTCCCTATTTTAGGAAAATTTTGAAATATGCTGCATATTACTATGCACATCCAGAGATCCTGTATCCTGAACAATGCAAGGATTGTTTGGGTGATGTTATTACAGATTACAACATTCAGAGTACTACATGGGTATATAATCCGTCTTCAGCAGTCAGCTATGCCTATCAGTATTCGATTGAAGGTGGTTATGGTCAAAATCCAAATTTTCCTAGTTTTAGAACTAGCGGAGGTGACTGTACTAATTTTACAAGTCAGGTGGTAAATGCAGGGAATGTTCCAATTGATGGAAGTGGTACTTGCTCAAGCAATAGGAGGTATAATTAAAAAATGGTTAAAAAAGTTCTTATTTTTGGTATTATTATCCTTCTACTTTTGATGGGTATGTCGTACCTGTTTCCTTGCTCTGCTACTGTTGAAGGTGTAAAGATATATAGTTTAACCAACGGTACTGAGGTACTTAATTATTGGTTAAAAGAGGGTAAGTGGAATTTTAATCATCAAAAAAATTATCTTCGTCTTTTCTATACAGTATCTGTACATCCGTACTTACCTTTTTCGTTTCAATTCCAAAAAATAACTTTTAAACTATTAAGAGGCGACTTTAGTGTAATTCTTTTACAGCCCTCCATGGGACCTTATGGAGAAGTGGGACGTTACAAAGAAAAACTTCTATACTTTAATCTTGTGGTTGAAACTCCTAAAGATATGAATCCAAGAATAATAATAAGTAATACTGATTTTAAGCTCCATGCTTATAGGTTGGTTAAAAATCCAGAATGGGAAAAGAACCCAGAACATACTAGTTTTTATCTCTCATATCCAAGCTGGCCTATTTTAAGAGTTGAGGTCCCCAAAAACCTGAGCATTGAAGTGCACTAAATACATTAAAGATAGATGATACTGTTGTTCATATTCGATTAGTTTTATGAAAAATTATGGAACTTTTTTCGACTTTTGGAGTCTTAATCCTTTGTAATCCACGATCCTTATCAGTGGATTCTATATATGAGAGGAGAAAAAATCTCTCAAAAAGGAGATGGTGCAATATGAATGTCTTATAGCTAAGAATTAATGTCGATGAGACAGCTTGTTGGTGGAAAAATTTAGAAGCGGCAGTGGGAAGTTTAGGGCAAATGGAATTCATAAAGGTTTTTGTTGAAAAATACAAGGGAAATGTGAATTTTATAAGAGTAGAGTTTGTTGAATCTTTTTCAAAACTTTAAAAACTTTGAGTAAGGAGGCAAGCAGAAGAAATTTAAAGAAAAGGAAGCAATTATGGAATTTGTGAAAAGAAAATAAAAATATAACCTGCTGAGAAAGACCATAGGTTAGAGAGAAGTAAATCTGATGAGATGGATCACAGATTACAGAAGAGTAAAAATTACCATAGGAGGTAAGA
>JAIMJY010000010.1 GCA_020692945.1 Caldisericum sp.
ATAACTATTTCATTTTTATTAAGGATACTTAAAGGCGTCTCATTTTGTATGAGGCTGCTAATAAACCTTTCAATAAATTCTTTCGATTTTGTTCTAGTCAAAAAATCAATTTCTTCCATTAATCAAATTTTATACATTTTGGCGTAAAATCCAACACTCAATTGAAATGTTTTTATAATTTTGAAAAATAAATTAATTTTGCTTAATTGAACTTTATTTTAATAAAAAGACGCGATTTGTTAAACGACAAGTATTTTTTGAATCATTAAGATATTTACTTTCATAAGGTTTCGTGCTTAAAGTTTAAATTAAACAGTTTGGTGGAGGCTATTTGCATTTTTAACACTCAGAATTTTGTTGATTTATTAAGGAAAGGTATTGCATTGATAGTAATAATTCATATAATTGAATGTGAAAATAATAACATATTTATAGGAGAGAAAAATGGTAGAGACTAAATTTCCACAGGTTGATCTAGAAGTGAGAAAATGGGGAGCAAGGCCTGAGTCTCTTATTTAGGCACTTCATGAAACGCAGGAACGTATCGGTTATTTACCAAAAGAATCCTTACAATATGTCGTAGAAAAATTGAACGATCCTATATTCAAGGTTTATAGAGTTATCACTTTATACACCTATTCTATAGCTTAAATATATTATACAAGGAGGTAAAAAATGAAAGGAAGGTCACTAACAGATGCTTTGCATGACATTCAGAGTGGAAACAAAGAAAACTATATTCCGGAAAAAGATGCGTTAACTGTTTCCGAAAAGAGCAAGGTTTCACTATCAAAGGTTTACGGATTTGCAACTTTTTATTCAATGTTTTCAGTAAAGCCTCGAGGCAAGCGTATTATAAGGGTATGCAAAAGCCTTTCCTGTCATATGGGAAAGGCGGAAGAGGTAATTGAAAAACTCAAAGAAGTACTTGGTATTGGAATTGGAGAAACAACAGAGGATGGTGAATTTACCCTTGAAGAAAGTAGCTGTCTTGGAATGTGTTCTGTTTCTCCTGCAATAATGATCGATGAAATTCCATTTGGCAACCTCACTGTGGATCAGATCCCAGAAATTATAAAGAAAGTGAAGAGTGAAGGAAGTCAAGAGAAGATTTATACAGAGCAGATCCTTCCGGCTCAAGGGAGAGTAGTATTGAAGAATGTTGGAGTGATTAATCCTGAAAGTATTGATGAATACATTGCTTCTCGAGGATATCTTGCTCTTAAAAAGGCAATTGAAAATGGACCTCAATGGGTTATTAACGAAGTGAAAAAATCAGAGCTCAGGGGAAGAGGGGGGGCAGGATTCCCGACAGGTAGAAAGTGGGAATTCACTGCTAAGGCTCCAGGGCCTCAAAAATATTTGATTTGCAATGCCGATGAAGGTGAGCCTGGCACATTCAAAGATAGGGTAATTATGGAAGGGGACCCTCACTCTATTATTGAGGGAATGATTATTGCAGCGTTTGCAACGGGTTGCAACAACGGTTACGTCTATATAAGAGGTGAATATGACCTATCCATTAGAAGAATTGAAAAGGCAATTGAGGATGCCAGAAGCCACGGTTTCCTTGGTAGAAATATTCTAGGAAGTGGTTTTTCGTTTAATATTGAGATTCATAAGGGAGCGGGTTCCTATGTCGTTGGAGAAGAAACAACTCTTATGGAATCAATTGAAGGGCATAGAGGAGAGCCAAGGAAAAAGCCACCATATCCTCCAACCTTTGGGTTATTGGGCAAGCCTACAGTTATCAATAATGTTGAAACACTTGCTAACGTACCGCCAATCATCGCGAACGGAGCAGATTGGTACAGGACAATTGGAGTCACGGAGTCTTATGGAACAAAACTTTTCAGCTTATCGGGTGATGTGAACTGGAAGGGTGTCATTGAGGCTCCTTTTGGGGCACGACTTTCGTATATTACAAACGAGTTTGGTGGTGGAGTAAAGAACGGTAAAAAACTCAAAGGGATAATTCTCGGAGGAGTATCTGGAACTCTTCTTACTCCTGACCAATTTGATACTTCTGTTGATTTTAACTCACTCGCAACTATAGGGGCTGGACCTGGTTCGGGCTCCATAGTTGTAATGGATGAGACAAGATGTATAGTCGATATTGCTAAAAATATTGCTTATTTCTTCAAGTATGAAAGTTGTGGAAAGTGTACACCTTGCAGAATTGGCACTGAGCAGGTGTACAAGATAGTTGACAGGATTTCTAAAGGAAGAGGAGAAGAGGAAGACCTCGATATCCTTGAACGTCTTGGCGAGAATATGCGCCTAACATCTTTCTGTCCTCTGGGGCAGACTGCTCCTAATATCATTGTGCAATCAATCAAGAAATTCAGGGACGAATGGATTGAACACATAAAAGACAAGAAAGTTGAAGGAGGTAGCAATGAGCGATAAACTTATCCTTGTGAAAATTGACGGCAAAGATTATCAGTTTTCGCAAGGAATAACTATCTTAAATGCTTGCAAAATTGCAAATTATGACATACCAACACTTTGTTATCTTGAGAACATCGCTGAAGAAGGGTCCTGTGGAATGTGCGTTGTTGAAGTTAAAGGAGCGAAAACTCTTCAGAGGGCTTGTATTATTAAAGTTACCGAAGGCATGGAAATTACGACAGAGTCATCCGCCGTCCGTGAAGCAAGAAAACTAAACCTTGAACTTGCACTCGCTCACCATCCACTCGATTGCATGACATGCGATGCTGACGGAGACTGTGAATTACAGGAGCTTGCGTATGAATTTGGAATCAAGAGGAGTCAGTTCCTTGATGAGAAAGAGGTCTTTGAATATCCAAAGGAAACTTCGTGGGATTCAAATCCTTTCATTCAGTTTGATCCGCAAAAGTGCATTCTCTGTAGAAGATGTGTTGATGCTTGTGAAAGTCAGGCGATTGTTGAAGCGATTGGGATTGGAATGCGAGGTTATAAATCAACGGTTTCCACTCCATTTAATTTACCTCTTGAACAGACTGATTGTCAGTTCTGTGCTGCTTGTGTACAGGCTTGCCCTGTTGGTGCTCTTGTTGAGAAGCCACGCGTAGGAAAGGGAAAGATCTTCAACCTTGAGAAAACGGACACAATTTGTGCATACTGCGGGACTGGTTGTGAGGTGACCCTTTATAGGGATAAGAAGAATGACCTTGTTTTGGCCAGAGGAATTGATGATTCGATCGTGAACGAGGGAAGACTCTGTGTCAAGGGGCGTTATGGTTATGAGTATGTAAATTCAAAAGATAGGCTTACCACGCCTTTGATTAAGGAAAATGGCAAGTTTAGGGAAGCCACTTGGGAAGAAGCAATAGAGTACACTTCTAAAAGATTGCTTGAGATAAAAGAAAAATATGGGCCTGACGCAATTGGTGTACTTGGCTCTTCAAGATGCACAAATGAAGATAACTATGTTGTACAGAAATTTGCCCGTGCAGTTATTGGCACCAACAATGTTGATAACTGTGCACGATTGTGCCATGCCTCAACAATTGCAGGTCTTGGAAAGGCGCTTGGTGCGGCGGCTGCAACTAATCCAATTGAGGATATAAAGAATGCCGATGTAATGTTTGTTATTGGTTCAAATATGACGGAAACCCACCCTGTCATATCTCAATTTATTAAGGAGAATCAGAGGAAAAGAGGAGCAAAACTTATTGTTTGTGACCCAAGGAAGACTGATCTTGCAAAAGTTTCTGATATTCATATTCAGCACTACCCGGGCACGGACGTTGCGCTTCTTAACGGTACAATGAAAGTCATTGTCGATAAAGGACTTGTTAATAAAGAATTCATTGAAGCTCATACCGAAGGATACGATGAATTTGTTAAGATTGTTTCAAAGTATGATATTGAAACTGTTTCAAAGATAACAGGTGTTGACAAAGCGCTTATTGAAAAAGCTGCAGAAATGTATGCGACAGCCCCTAATGCAACAATTTTCTACACAATGGGTATTACTCAGCATTCGGTTGGAACGGATAATGTGCTTAGTGTTGCAAACCTTGCGCTCGTAACAGGTCATATCGGAAGAGAAGGAAATGGCATAAATCCTTTGAGAGGTCAAGCAAATGTTCAGGGAGCCTGTGATATGGGAGCTCTCCCTGATGTATATACAGGCTATCAAAAAGTTATTGATCCTGCCTCAAGGGAGAAATTTGAGAAGGCATGGAGGGTAAAACTTCCAGATAAAGCTGGTATGCCTGTTACCGAGTTTGGTGACGCTGCACTCTCCGGTAAACTAAAGGCGATTTTTGCGATGGGCGAAAACCCGCTTATGACTGAGCCAGATATTAAGCATGTAAGAAAAGGATTTGAGAATCTTGAGTTTTTAGCTGTTCAGGAGATTTTCCTTTCGGAAACTGCAGAGCTTGCAGACGTTGTTTTCCCCTCGGCAGCTGCCTATGAGAAGGAAGGTACTTTTACGAACACCGAAAGAAGAGTTCAGCTTCTTAGACCAGCACGTGAAAAGCCAATTAACGCAAAATTTGACTGGGAAATTGTCTCTCTTGTTTCAACAAAGATTGGATATCCAATGAAATATAAAAATGCTGATGAAATTATGGATGAGCTTGCAAAACTGACTCCGTCGTATGCTGGTATTCATCACTTTAGGCTTGAACAAAGTGGTATACAGTGGCCTTGCCCAACGGATGACCACGAAGGAACAAAGATCCTTCACTACGGTGGTAACTTCAAGCGATCTAATGGAAAAGCATTCATTGCTCCAGTTGAATATATTAAGGCAAAAGAACTCCCAGATAAAGAATATCCTTTTATTCTGACAACAGGGAGAATTCTTTACCACTACCACTCAGGCAATGAGTCAAGAAGAGTAAAGGTGCTTGATACATTTGTTCCAAGAAATTACATCGAAATAAGCAAAGAGGATGCAGAGTCTCTGAAGATTAACAATAAGGATTCGGTTAGGGTGTCTACTAGAAGGGGAAGTATTGATCTTGAGGCTCGTGTTTCTGACAAGCCAAAGAAGAGTGTCGTGTTTATTAGTTTCCACTTCCGTGAGGCAGCAGCAAATATTCTAACAAATGCAGCCCTTGACCCTGTTTCGAAAATACCTGAATATAAAGTTGCAGCATGTAAAATCGAAAAAATTAAATAAAGGAGGCAA
This sequence comes from Caldisericum sp., assembly GCA_020692945.1. Taxonomy (GTDB): domain Bacteria; phylum Caldisericota; class Caldisericia; order Caldisericales; family Caldisericaceae; genus JAIMJY01. The sequence goes on from JAIMJY010000010.1 coordinate 5,132, forward strand.
AAATGAATGAAATGAATTTATTCCCGCCCGCTCAAATTGCTGAGAAAGTGAGGGATGTGTGTGTTGGAAAATGTAAAGTCCCAATGAAGAAGTTCTTTATCCTTGCAATTCTTGCAGGTGCCTTTATTGCATTTGGTGCTCAACTCTCTATCCTTGTTGGGTCTGATGCAACAATGGGGTTTGGCTTCACCAAGTTCCTTTCGGCAAGTGTGTTTACTGTTGGACTAATGCTTGTTGTTGTGGCAGGTGCTGAACTTTTTACAGGAGACAATCTTATAATAATGTCAGCGCTTGAAAAGAAAATTCGTTGGAGCGAACTTTTAAAAGCATGGATTGCAGTCTACATTGGTAATTTTATTGGCTCAATTCTTGTTGCGCTTCTTCTTTATTGGTCAGGGCTTTGGAGTTTAAATGGAAGTATTGTAGGTGCTGCTGCGCTAAAGATTGCTAGCACAAAGGTCAGTCTTACATTTGTTCAAGGGCTTTTCAGGGGTATTCTCTGTAACTGGCTTGTTTGCCTTGCTGTGTGGATGGCAACCTCCGCAAAAGATGTTATAGGTAAGCTTTTTGCAATCTACTTCCCTATTATGGCTTTTGTCGCTTCTGGTTTTGAACACTCTGTTGCAAATATGTTCTTTATTCCATACGGGATTTTCCTTAAGTCTGTTCCAAAGGTTGTTGAAGCTACAGGCAAGACTCTTGGCGATTTCGCAGGGCTTAGCTGGGGAACGCTCTTTACGAAAAATCTTATCTCGGTAACGATTGGAAATATAATTGGTGGAGTGTTCTTTGTTGGCTTTATTTATTGGTACGTGTATCTCAAAAAGGAGCCAGTAACTTTTGAGCCAAAGAAAGATTAATTCACTGAAAAGGAGCGTGAATTACAAAGGAGTAAATTCACTGAAAGAGAACGCGGATTGCAGAAAAGTAAAACCCGTAATTCTTGTTGGTGGAACGAGCAAACGCTTTGGGAGTGATAAGGCTTACCTTACCGTTCAAGGTGAATCAGTCATCCTAAGGACCCATAAGTTGCTTAAGAGTACGTTTAATGAGGAGCCTCTCTATATAGGAAGGGAGGCTCCCTTCAGTTCGTTTGAAGCGCTACCAGATGAAGTTGTCGGGGCAGGACCAATTGGCGGGCTCTACACTGCTTTAAGAAACATTACTGCTGATTTTGTTTTTCTGACTGCTTGCGATATGCCTTTTATAAATGGAAAGGTGCTGAAGTACATGATAGATCACCTGCAAGATAAAATTATGATTTACCTTCCTCGATTTAAGAACGGCATGATTGAGCCACTTTTTGCGTTTTACAACAAAGAGCTTCTCCGTTGTGTGTCAAAAAAAATAAATGAAGGTGAATTCAGATTGCGTTCTCTGATTAGTTGCGGAGCTGTGCAGTATCTTGAAGAGCAAGAAATTAGATCTATAGATTTAGAGCTCTTGTGCTTTTTAAATATCAACACCAGAGATGATCTCGACAGGATAAATGAATGGTCCAATCTTGAAAGAAATAGAGATCTTTAGATTTAATAACGGAAACGTTTTTTCGTTAAAGGACTTAGTTGTTGTTGAGAGGGTGCTGAATATTTTTATTGAGGACAGTTTGGTTGAGTCAATCACTTATTCTTCTGGTTTCGAAAAAGAGCTTCTTTTTGGTTACCTTTACCTTGAAAAGCTTATAGAATCTAAAAAAGATGTCTTTGATTTTAAGATTGTTGAAGGAAGCCATTCAACAAATTGTTATGCAAAAATTTCAAAAAGCAAAACTAATGAAATCCATTCACAGTCGAAAATAAAAGCCTCTCAATTGTTTTATCTTATGAAAGAGTTGCTTTCAAAAAGCTTTACTTTTGCGCGTACAGGAGGTACTCATATTTCTGGTATTTCTGGTGGAGAGAAACTAATAGCGTATTTTGAAGATATATCTCGTAGAAGCACTATCCAAAAATTGGTTGGTTTTGCTCTCTTAAACAGTATTTTGGACGTTAAAATCCTTCTCACAAGTGGGCGTATTAGTCTCGGTACAGTCCAATTTGCCAAAAGGGCAAATATACAATTTGTCGTTTCCCAGTCGGCTGTAACGGATTTGGCAGAGCAGTCGGCAAATGATAATGGAATAACCCTTATAGGTTTTCTTCGCGGCAACAGATTTAACATCTATTCTCATCCAGAGTTTCTTTACTAAACAATTATTTATTTGTGCCTTCTAATTTTTCCTGGAAGTTTGGATGCGATGTATGTTTCTTTATAAAGTTCCACTTCGTTTTCTCTGAACAAAATACTTGATAGCTGGCAATTCTCACATATAATTTAATAATGAAAGGACACATTATTAGCTTGCTACTGCCTCATAAGCATTTTTAGTCCTCGTGACAGGAAAGAGAGGTTTTTGGTTATTCAATTTATCCCTTTTATCTTCCCCGAGAAATTGATATAATGTCAATATGGAAATCTTTCATAAGCCTGTTTTTTTGAGAGAAAGTGTAGAATATCTTAATATTGATGCTGGTAAAATTGTTGTTGACTGCACAGTAGGAGAAGGAGGTCATAGTGAAGAAATCTTGCGAAAGATTGGACCAGGTGGATTTTTAATCGGTATAGACCTTGATGCCAAAGCTCTTGATAAATCATCTGTTCGTTTGAAGGAAATTGGTTCTAACTTCATCCTTATTGAAGGAAACTTCAGGGATATTTTAGTAATAGTTAAGCCGATTATTTCTAAAGTGGATGCTGTCCTTGCCGATTTAGGCCTCTCTTCCCTTCAGCTTATGGATGGAGAACGTGGGTTTAGCTTTATGAAAGAAGGACCTCTTGACATGAGGATGTGTCCTCTGTGTACCCGTTTCTCTGCTTATGACGTGGTCAACAGCTTTAAAGAAAGTGAGATTTCTGAAATTCTTTTTTACTACGGAGAGGAACCTCTGTCAAGGAAAATTGCGAAGAGGATTATTGAAATACGCACCAAAACGCCTATCAGAACTACGATTCAGCTTGCTGAAATTGTGCAGAGCATTTTTCCAAGAAGATACTATAAAACAAACCCAGCAACTCGAACATTTCAAGCTTTGAGGATTTTTGTAAATGATGAGCTTGAGAACCTCAAACGTTTTCTTGCTCAAGTACCAGAGATCTTGAATTTTGGTGGTAGGGTAGCCATAATTTCTTATCACTCTCTCGAGGACAGACTTGTTAAAAATGCTTTTAAAAATGACGAAGAGTTAAACAGAGTGAACAAAAAGGTAATTGTACCTTCATATGAAGAGGTCCAATCTAATAGGCGAGCCCGAAGTGCAAAATTAAGGGTGGCAGAGCGAATATGATTGGTATTTTTCTTTTTGTTGTAACGGCGTTTTACAGTTTATTAAGATGAAAAAGAGAGTTTTTGTAATCGTTTCAATCATTATTCTTTTGGTGATGTATGGTTTTGTTTACTTGTTTACTGTTAGGCTCCAAACGAAACTTAATACTCTCGTGAAAAAAAAGGATGCGCTTAACCTCGAAAATGAGGCATTGAGAACGCAGAGTTTTTATTACTCTTCGCCAGACAGAATTGATAAGATAGGAAGGGAAAAATACAAAATGACAGAGCCAAAATATTTCTATATAGTTGAGATGAATAATGGAAACTAAAGAAGACTCATTTCTTGTAAGATTAGCAATCGTTTTCTATGTTGTAATTTTTGTTTTCTTAATGATATTTCTGAGGCTTGTATTCATTCAGGTGATAAATAGAAACAACTACTTGATGGGGCTTTCTCCTCAGATAGATACTGAGTACAACACGATAAAGGCTGAACGTGGAGATATCTTTGATGTAAATGGTGAGCCTCTTGCCGTTAGCAGTACTTTCTTTCAGCTTGATGTAAATCCATATCTTTTGAGCGCAAGCGAAAAAGAAAAGCTTATAAAATTCCTTCCTCAAATTTTAAATACACCTAAAACAACTATCCAGCAGCTAATGCTACAAAAGGATTATGTAATGGTAAATTCTTCCTTGAATGCCACCCAAAAGCAGAAAATTGAAGAACTAAACATAACAAATGGCATTTCGCTCTCCAGAACCGTTAAAAGGACTTACCCCCTTGGAAACAAAATTTCTACTGTAATTGGAGCAGTTGGTTTAAACGGTACTGGACTTGCAGGTTTGGAGTACTCGCTTGATTCGTACCTTTCTGGAAAAAACGGGAGAGTATTTAAGGATTTTACTTCTACAAAACCTCTAATGCCAGGTGAGGTATCTTTTTCAGTAGACCCCGTAAAAGGCAATACTGTAAAACTTACGATTGATGCAAACATACAAAGCACTATCCAGCGCTTGCTTGAAGAAAAAATTAAGGAAGTCCAAGCAAAAAAAGGTCTTGTTATCGTTATGAACACGAAGACTGGAGAGATTTTAGGACTCGCTAACTTTCCTTCGTATGATCCAATTGCTCTTACGGGCTTTAGCTCGGCAATTGATATGGCAGTTAATTGGAATTATGAGCCTGGTTCTGTTATCAAACCAATTGTTGCTGCTGCTGCTCTCGAAGCTGGTACACTTCGTACTGATGAAGATTTTTATTGTAGTGGGAGCGTCAAAGTAAAAGATAGAGTCATCTCTTGTTGGCAGAAGCATGGAGCTGAACATGGGCTCAATACAATCATGATGAATTCTTGCGATGTTGCTTTTGTGCAGACCGGTTTGAAGCTTGGAAAAGAGAATTTGTTCAATTCTTTTAAAAGGTTTGGGTTTGGAGAAGCTACGGGGATAGAACTCCCTGGAGAGGAGAAAGGGATTCTGCCAGATTTTAAAAATATTGGTGATGTAGAAATTGCTAACATGTCTTTTGGACAGGGTATTGCTGTTACGCCACTCCAGCTTATATCTGCTTTCCAAGCAATAGCCAACAAGGGGGTACAGGTTAAACCAACGATCATTAAAGAAATAACTGATGCTTCTGGAAATGTAATTTTCCAGTCCAAGACAATTATAAAACAGGCAGTAATTTCAGAAGATACTGCCTTAAAAGTAATGGATTCCCTCAAGGCAGTTGTAGAGGGCGGAGGTGTCCCTCAGGCAAAGATTCCAGGTTATGAAGTGGCAGGCAAAACCGGTACTGCTCAAAAAGTGTTGCCTTCTGGGGGTTACTCGAACCAAAAACTTATTTATAGCTTTTGCGGAATTTTGACAGTAAACGATCCTCAAATTGCCGTTTTGATAGTAATAGACGAAACTCCCACTCCTACCTACTCTTTAAACATCACTGCGCCACTTTTTAAAGAAATTGGAGAATTCCTTGTGAGGTATCTCAGGATATCAAAATGAATGGTAATGATATCAAATTGCATTTCCCTGAACTTTTAGTTTCGCAGAACCTAAAAGTCGAAATAAAAGGCATTTCCATTGACTCAAGAATTGTTAAAGATGGAGAGCTGTTCGTTGCAACTAAAGGTGAGTATTTTGATTCTCACTCTGTAATTGATGAAGCAATTAAAAATGGAGCTGTTGGAATTGTTCTCGAAGGGGATAGGCCAATTGGAAAGCAGTTACTAAAAATACAGACAAACAACTCAAGACAAGCCTATGCACTTATTTCTTCCCTTTTCTTTGAATTTCCATCAGAGAAAATTAAGCTTGTTGGCATAACTGGAACAAGCGGTAAAACAACAACTGCATTTTTACTGTGCACTCTATTTAATAGAGTTGGTATACCTGCAGGATTCATTGGTACTCTAGGCGTCGGTATAAAAGGCCGTTTCAGGAGAATGGAACTTTTCCCGCCAACGACTCCTGATGCTTTTCCCCTAAATGCTTTACTATCGGAAATGGTTAGAGAGGATGTTCAGTTCGTTTTTTTGGAGGTGTCTTCACACGCAATTAGCCTTGATAGAGTTTTTGGGCTCCATTTTGCATTTAGAGTTCTCACAACAATGGGTGTAGACCATTTAGATTTTCATGAAACAGAGGAGAACTACCTCAACACAAAAGTTTCCTTTTTTGCTAACCAAAAAAATGTTATTCTAAATGCTGACAGTAACCGCATCGAATTATTTAAATCTGTCGTGGCAGAGGCTAAGCTGTATGGAATTGAACACGGCGCAAGTTACTCTGCTTCAAATATTGAACTTACACCAAAAGGTTCTCATTTTGACTTATTGGTTGACAATGAGAAAAAAGTGCACATTAACCTTTCGATAAGAGGCCTCTTTAACATCTATAATTTTCTTGCAGTTTCTGTTATCGCCATCGAGAATGGAATTTCTCTTGCCCAGTTGAAAGATTTTGCTTCAAAAGAAATTAAAATTCCAGGAAGAATGGAAGTAGTAGAGCTTAATGGCAAAACTATTGTGGTTGATTTTGCTCATAATCCTATTGAGATAAAAGAAGTGCTAAGTTTTCTTCGGGCAAACAAAAAAAGTAGACTCATCACCGTTATTGGTCCAGTAGGTGGTTCTACAAAGGAAAAGAGGTTGGAAATTGGTCTCATTTCTTCACAATTAAGCGATTTTGTGTTCGTTACTGTTGACGACCCGCGTAAAGATGATCCTGAGGAGCTTGCAAGAGATGCATTTATTGGTATTTCAGGGAATGGGAAAATGGTTGTTGATAGAAAGGATGCAATAAGAGAGGCTGTAAAGATGGCACATAGAGAAGATATTGTCGCTATTCTTGGACGAGGAGACGAAGAAGAAATGCATTTTAAGGAGGGAACGAAAAAATTTTCTGACCTTAAAATTGTCTTGCAGGCGCTGAATGAAGATTAACCTGAGCGAACTTTTTTCTTTATATAGCGGTTCTGTGCTTGGCAATCTTCCTCTCCAATACGGAAGATTCGTAACTGACAGTAGAACTGTCGAGAAAGGAGATATTTTCGTAACAATCAGAGGGAACCACGTTGATGCTCATGACTATGTAGATAGTGCTATTGATAGAGGTGCAATAGGCGTTATCGTTGATCACTTTATAGAACTTCCTTCAGGTTTCCAATATGTTGTAGGGTCAACAACAGATTTTCTTGTTTTTCTTGGAGCCTTTGCTAGAAAAAGGGCCAGTGGACAATTCGTTGGCATCACTGGGAGTGCAGGTAAAACAACTGCCAAGGAAATGCTTGCCGAAATTCTCTCCGTGAAGTATCGTGTAACCAAAACGGTTGGAAATATGAACACGGATGTTTCTTTGCCAATCTTTATGGCAAATTCCGTTAACGGTGATGAAGATTTTGTCGTCGTTGAAATGGGAGTTCAACGGCCGAATGATATGAACCGCCTTTTAACTATAGTTGAACCTGATATTGGTGTTGTTCTGAATATCGGCGAGTCCCACCTGGAATACCTTTTTAGTAAAAACGGCGTTGCGCGAGAAAAATTTAAACTAGTAGAGTATCTTGCGAAACATAACGGTACAGCATTTTTAAATGCTGATGATGAAACAATACTTTCTTTAAGCGAGCAGTTTTCATTGAAGAAAATTTTCTTTGGAAATAGTGATAGCGCTGATGTAAGTGGCAAAATAATAAATATGGGGAACGACGCTATGGAAGTTCTTCTGCATTTTTCTAACCAGGAGTATAGTGCAAAGCTTCCCTTTTCTGGAACACACTTTTTAAGTGATGCACTTGCTGCAATATCAGTTGGCTTAGACGCAAAAATCACTATTGCTGAAGCATTGCTTGTTCTTTCTACTTTTTCACCTCTTAAGGGTAGAGGCAATACGATAAAGCTCTCTAACGAAATTGTTCTTATTGACGAAACATATAATTCTAATCCTCTTTCTCTCATGAAATCACTTGAACGGCTGAAGGGAAATGGAAATCATTTGGTACTAATTCTTGGAGATATGCTTGAGTTAGGAGATGAAGCCGTTTGCATTCATAGAGATGTTGGTAAGTATATTGCACACATTAACCCTTCGGCACTTATTACCTTTGGCTTGCTTGCCGAAGAAATTGCGTTTTCTGCGAAAGAATCTGGTTTGAATAATGTTTTCTCGTTTACGGAAAGAGACAGCTTCCTCCGTTTCCTTTTAACCCTTGAATTTTCTGAAAAATCTATTATATTCGTCAAGGGTTCACGTGGAATGAAAATGGAAGAATTTGTTGAAATTATTAGCGAGAGGTTGAAAGATGAATAAATCGATAATCTTTGTTTTTATTTGCGTTTTTTTTGTTTCATTAGCTTCTCTTGCAGCGTATATACCATTCCTTAAGCGTAGAAATTATGTGCAATTCGTGCGAGATGAGGGAGTCAAAGCACATAAGGCTAAAGAGGGCACACCGCGAGGGGGAGGAGTCGTTTTCCTTTTAGCTCCACTGTTTTTGCTTCCTTTTTACCACGGAAGAGAGTTTCTCTTTTTATATTTCTCTTTACTTTCCTTTGGACTCATAGGTTTTATCGATGATCTAATGAGCATTAGGCACAAGGAATCGCTTGGGCTTAATGTAAAAACAAAACTCACCCTCTTTACAATAGGCTCTGTTTTGATTTTCTTGATAGGCAAGGGGTTACTTTCTACTGAAGTTTCAATCATGAAATTGAAAATAGATCTTGGTACTCCGCTTTATTTCGTACTTTTTATCTGCATCATGCTCGGCTCCGCAAATGCTTTTAACCTGACAGATGGGGTAGACGGTCTTCTCGGAAGCGTGACGATTCCAATTTTTATTGCTTGCATTGCATTAACCGGAGGAGTGATAAGGGATTTTTCATTTATAATGGTTGCTTCTATTCTTGCTTTCCTTTGGTTCAATAGTCCTAGAGCATCAGTCTTTATGGGTGATGCCGGAGCGAGTGCAATTGGCGGGGTTGTAGGTGCAATGAGCATACTTGGAAAGTTTGAGCTTCTACTTCCAATTATTGCCATTATCCCTGTGATGGAAGCGCTTTCCGTGTTTATTCAGGTGGGATACTTTAAAATTACTCACGGAAAACGTGTGTTTAAAATGGCACCTATTCATCATCATTTCGAGCTCCTTGGTTGGAGCGAGTCAAAAATTGATTTTAGATTTTTTATTATTACGGTATTGTTTTGCGCAGTAGCGATTTTGCTTCGTTAAAGGAGATTCTTAGATGAAAAAAGTTCTTGTCGTTGGTTGCAGAAAGAGCGGTGTTTATTCAGCGCTTCTTGCAAAAAAGGTTGGGTACGATGTTTTTCTTACAGAGGACAAAGATAATGAGGAGGTTCGAATATTTTTGCCACTTCTTGAGGCTCAAGGGATTGATTACGAAATTGGTAAACACTCTTTTAATCATTTTAAGGATTATGACCTCGCAGTTCTATCGCCTGGGGTTCCGCTTTCTGCAGAAGTCGTAAAAGTAATCAAGGAGAACTCCATTCCAATAGTCGGTGAAACTGAATTTGCATTTGTTAATGCCTCTTCAACAACTATTATTGCAATTACTGGCTCCAACGGGAAAAGCACAACTACTGCTCTTACGGGGCACATCTTTGACGTTTCTGGGCAGTTTACGGTTACGGGAGGAAATCTTGGGACTCCTTTTTCAGAGCTTCTTTACGAAAACCCGCATCCACAGATTGCAGTACTTGAAACAAGCTGTTTCCAACTTGAAACCGTGGTTACTTACAAACCAAAAGTTGCAGTCTTTCTTAATCTAATGGAAAATCATCTTGACCGATACAGCAGTATGGAAGAGTATCTTACAGTTAAAAAAAAGATTTTTATGAATCAGGAAATTGATAATTTTGCAGTACTTAACCACGATGATTCTATTGTTAATGGCTTTGAGCCATCCATTAAAAGTAAACCTTATTTTTTTAGCATTAATGAGAAAGTTGATAGAGGTGCTTACCTCAAGGAAGGTAAGGTCACTTTTATAGACGGTGTAGAAGAGAGTTTATTTGATATTAGCATTATTCCACTGCGAGGGAAGCATAATGTAACTAACGTGCTTGCATCAGTAGTGTCTGCCAAAGTTATGGGGGTTGATATGCGAGCGATAATTGAAGGAGTTAGGACTTTTAAAGGCCTTCCTCATAGGCTTGAAGAAGTGCGCGTTATTGACGGTGTTTTGTATGTAAACGATTCAAAATCTACGACTCCTGATTCTACAATAAAAGCTTTGGAATCATTTATTGAACCTATCGTACTGATTGCAGGAGGTAGCAGTAAGAATAATGATTTTTTGAAGATGGCTGAAAAGTTTCGTGGGAAGGTTAAAAAGCTAATTCTAATAGGACAGACTGCAAGAGAGATAGGAGATGCTTCAGTTAGAGTTGGGTACGGCGATTTCATAATAGCTGATTCTCTTGCGGAAGCAGTACTCACTGCTAAAGATAATGCACAAGCAGGTGACGTGGTTTTGCTCTCCCCTGCTTGTGCTAGTTTTGACATGTTCAAAGACTTTGAGAACAGAGGAAACGCGTTTAAAAATTTTGTGAACTCTTTATGAACAAAGAAAAAAAGACTTTAATCGTTTTCTTGGTCGTTGTAGTTTATCTCCTTGCCTTAGTGGGAGTTCTGATGAGTTTTAGTATTAGCTTTGCGGAAAGCGAAAAGCTCTCTATCAATTTGTTCATTAAACAGCTTGCCTATGTTGGCATTGGAACAGTTGTGCTGGTTTTCTTTTCCTTTTTTAACCATCACAAGTTGAGAGGACTTGCCAAGACGATTTTTCTACTTTTATTTATTATACTCAATGTTCTACTTTTTAAGGGTTTTGAGGATTTGCACAGATGGATTCCTCTTGGGCTTATGGCTATACAGCCTTCACAATATACCTATCTCATTTTATCCCTTTTAATTGCAAGAATTTTTTCTGGTCCGCTCGATGACAAAAAACTGTCCAAGCTCTACCTAGCATCTTATTTAATAATAGCAATTGTTTCTGGATTAATTGTTTTTGAGCCAGACATGGGAAGTGGAATTATTACATTTCTATCTTCTTTTGCGCTTCTTTTTGTGAGCGGGATGCCATTGTATGAATTTTTGACTTTTTCGTTGTTAGGAGCATCAGGTATAGCATTAGTACTTCCTCTTAGTGCTGAGTGGTCAAGCAGACTAAAAGCATGGCGAAATCCTTATGCTTACCAAACTGGAGATGCCTTGCAGATGCTTCAGTCTATAAGGGCCTTTGCAAGAGGTGGCATAACTGGGGTTGGATTTATGAGAAGCTTGTTAAAATTCCCTGGTTATCTTCCCGTAAGTTCTTCCGATTTCGTTTATGCTATCATAGGCGAGGAAATAGGTTTGTTTGGATGCACTCTTTTGATTGTGCTTTATGTAATCATTGCTTTCATTGGATTAAGAGTCGCAAAAATGGCAAAATCAACATTTTCTATGCTCTTAGCTTTTGGCCTTACAATTGGACTTATCAGTTGGGCTGTTGTTAATATGGCCGTTAATGTAGGGCTCATGCCTGTCACCGGTGTTCCCCTTCCATTTGTAAGTTTCGGTGGGAACAATATGATTGCTAACTTTGCAAGTACCGGTATTTTGATAAACATTATTAGAAAAGAGGTTGGTTAGATTGAAAATACTCATTGCTGCGGGTGGTACAGGTGGTCATGTCTATCCAGCTATTGCAATAGCAGAAGCTTTCAAACCCGAAGGAATTAATGTAATTTTTGTTGGAAGAAAGGATAGCTTTGAGGAGAGTAAATACAAAGAGTATGGTTTTCCTGTTGCAGTTGTTCATGCTTCTCAATTTGATTTTGGTTTAAGAAAAGTTGTTGTTTTCGTGTTCAATCTTGTGCGAGGTATCAGAGAAGCTCTTTCTATACTTAATATTGAGCGCCCCGATGCTGTAATTGGCGGAGGTGGTTACGTTTCTGCCCCTGTGGTCTTTGCTTCTATGATGAAAAGAATTCCCTATTTTCTCTATGAACAGAATATAATCCCCGGAAGGACGAATAGGATTTTTAAAAATTTTAGTAGAAAAGTTTTTCTTGGTTTTCCAGATGAATATAATTTTTTTGGAAATAAAGGTTTTTTCACTGGTAATCCGCTTAGAAAGAAGATAACAGAAAAGGATAAAGAAAAAGCATTAGCATATTTTGGGTTTAAAAACCTTCCAACTCTTGTTGTGTTTGGTGGAAGTGGAGGGGCTAACAGGCTTAACGTAGTCTTTTCAAATGTGGCACAAATTATTTTGCAAAAAGTTGGTATTCAGATAGTTTTTATTACAGGAGAGAAATGGTACGATGAAATTGCGAGTAAATTAAATAGTAACCCTAACATGGTAATTCTTCCTTTTCTTGAAGAAATGGGCCTTGCTTATTCAGTTGCTGATTTTGCCATTACAAGGGCAGGAGCAATGACTATGACAGAAATTGCTTATTTTAAAGTTCCCTCGCTAGTGATTCCTTTCCCCTTTTCTCGTGATGACCATCAGAAGAAAAATGCGCTTTTTATTTTGCAATATGGGTGTATCGACTTGCTTGACGAAAAAATCCTAACAGAGGATGTAATTGTCGATAAAATTGTTTACTATTTTAATCATCTTGGTATAATAGAAAAGATGAAAGAAAACTGCAAAGGGATTTTCCCGGAAAATAGTGCAGAGCTGATTGTTAATTTCGTGAAGGTCGATATTAATGGATAAAGTATTTATGATAGGAATTGCTGGTACTGGAATGAGTAAATTGGCGCTCATGCTCTCTGATTTGGGATATGAAGTTTTTGGAACAGATGTTCAGCACAATTTTGTGGTTGATTCACTTATAGAACGGGGCATTGAAGTTGTTTCTTCTGATTTTGTGCTTGATAAGAGTTTTAATTTGGTCGTTTATTCATCTGCTGTTCCTCTGACAGACCCTCACTTAATAGAAGCACGGCAACTTGGAATAAAGACAGAAAAGAGAGGAGAAACCCTTGCACGGATTTCGCGAGACTTTAGGTCTATAGTCATTGCTGGCACTCATGGCAAAACAACTACTGCTACAATGGTTGGAGCAAGTTTAAGACGAAGTTTTAAAACAGACCTTTATGTTGGCGCAGAGACACATTTTTACGACGACTTTTCAAAAGATGCAGAATATTTTGTCATTGAATCAGATGAAAGCGATGGCACTTTTCTTCTTTTTAATCCTGAAATTCTCATATTGACTAATGTGGACAGAGATCACCTTAATTTGTACGGGGGAAATTTTAGCGAGCTTAAAACCGCTTTTGCAAAGCTTTTAGGTCAATCGTCGAAACGAGTGGTTTCTATGGATGACCCTGTCGCGTCGTCTCTTTCGTCTTCTTTCTCTGACACTTTTTTCTACAGCGTCTCCAATCATTCTGCCAATGCGTTCGCAAAGAACATTAGATTTGCAAATGAAGGAGTTTACTTTGATGCATTCATTTTGGGGGGATATGCTAAAAATGTTTTTCTTCCAGCTTTAGGATTGAAAAATATTTCCAACGCCCTTGCAGCAATGCTTGTATCACTTTTACTGGGAGAATCTATAGATAAAAGCGTTGAAGGTCTAGCTCAACTTCATATGCCTTCTCGGAGACTTGAAAAAAAAGGCGAAGTTTCATCTATTATCGTTTTTGATGATCACGCAGACCATCCGACTGAAGTGGAAGCGACGCTTGACGCTATCAAAAAGCACTTTCCCATGAGAAGGATTATTGCGATTTTTCAACCTCACCGATATTCAAGGATGTCGCTCTTGCGTGAAGAGGTTGGGAGGCCATTTCATCTTGCAGATGTTGTTCTTGTGACTGATATTTTCCCTGCATTTGAACCTCCAATAGAAGGTATATCTGGTGAATCAGTGTACAATTGGATTAAAAATAGAAATATAGATAAGGAAATATTTTATGTAAAAGATAAAAATGATATTGCTAAAACTGTCGGAAATGTTGCTCGAAGAAGCGATATTGTTGTTACATTGGGGCCTGGTGACATAGGTAGTTTTAGCGCGTCAATTTTGGATATATTGAAGGAGAAAATATGACTAAAGAAATTGATTCTTTGAAAAAATCTTTAAGAGGCGAGGTGCTTCAGAATGAATCGATGTCAAAGCATACTTCTTTCCGTATTGGCGGGCCTGCGGAAATTTTTGTAAAGCCAATTGATGTTAGAGACTTGAAGACAGCCATTAAATGGGCTAAAAGAAACAAGCTGCAGATATTTGTCATCGGTAATGGTACAAATTTAATTGTCTCCGATGAAGGAGTTGAAGGTATTGTAATAAAAATTGGAGAAGCGTTTTCTGATGTTGAGTTCGATAATAAAGAGGCTTTTGTTCAAGCGGGAACTACAATCCAGAGTCTGCTTGAACAGGCGATGAAGCTTGGACTTGGTGGAATGGAATTTGCATGGGGGATCCCTGGTGCAGTAGGTGGGTCAATTGCAATGAATGCTGGCAGTAATTCACATTTTATAAGCACAAAGATAAATCGCGTTAACGTTATGGATTTTAATGGTAAAATCTATAAGCTGAATCATGATGATCTCAGGTTTGATTATAGATATTCTATTCTGCAGGATGAGCAGCTTATATTAACTGATGCCTTGTTTACTTTTGACAGGAAGGACATCACGTTTATGGAACATGAAAAAGAAATCTCTATAAAATCACGCTGGGAAAATCAGCCAATAAATTATCCCTGCGCCGGTAGCGTTTTTAAAAACCCTCCTACGACCTATGCCGGTAAAGTCCTTGAGGAGGTAGGATGTAAGGGAATGCAAACGGGGGGCGCAAAAATATCTGAAAAACACGCAAATTTTATTGTCAACCTTGGCAATGCGACCGCGAATGACGTAATTAACCTTATAAGAGAGGCCCAGTACAGGGTGTACAAACAGAAGGACCTAATTCTTGAACTTGAAGTAAAGCTTGTCGGACAATTTGAAAATGTTTCTTTTCTTGAGAGAAAGAAATGAGGGAAAGAGTTCTTGTGCTTTTAGGAGGGTTGTCCAAAGAAAGGGAGATTTCGATAAGGAGTGGCACTGCAATTGCTACAAGTCTCAAAAGAAATGGTTTTGAGGTGCTGGAATATGATTTTCAAGGGCACCTTGAGCAAGTTATTGCAGAGTTCAAACCTGATGTTGTTTTTATTGCGCTGCACGGTACACTTGGAGAAGACGGAACAGTGCAGGGAATGCTTGAAATTGCCCAAATACCTTATACTGGTTGTGGCGTCCTTCAGAGCGCCGTTTGTATGAATAAGCTTTTTACAAAATATTTTTTTAGAGAGATTGATGTACCGACTCCTAAATTTGTTTACAAGCGTAAGGGCGAGAGCGTTTCATTTAGCGAGATTAAAAAAATCCTCAACTGTGATAAGGTCGTTGTTAAGCCAGTTGACCAGGGCTCTGCAATTGGAGTGAGCATTGTAAACGACGAAGACGGTTTTAAAGAAGCATTGAATGAAAGCTATGTGCTTTCCAACGGAGTTTTGGTAGAAGAATTTATCAAAGGAACAGAGATAACCATCACAGTAATCGGCAATTACCCGGATATAAAAGTGTTTCCAATCATAGAAATTGTGCCAGTACATGATTTTTATGATTTTTATTCTAAATATACGCCTGGTATGTCTAAGCACAACATACCTGCCAATATCTCTCAAAAAGCTGCTAAATCTGCCGAAGAATATGCATTTAAGATTTACCAAGAGATGGGCTTGAGAGATATTGCAAGAATTGATATGATTGCGATGGGAGATGAAGTGTTGGTCCTTGAAGTCAATACAATTCCTGGATTCACTGAAACAAGCCTTGTGCCTGATGCAGCGGCTTCTGCCAATATCAGTTTTGATGACCTAACTGATTTTATCGTTAAGGAAGCATTGAAACGTAAAAAATGAAACGTGCTATAAAAACACTTTTCGTAATCATTTTTATTTTTATACTTGTGCTCATTAGTTTCTCTCCTCTCCTTCCCAAGCAACAGATTAATTTCGAAAGCAATGTACCTATATCTCTCGATGACATTTTGTTCCGTTGTGGCAGTTTCTATTTTACATACATTCCCAAAAAAGCCGCTAACATAACTCATACATTCCTGAGAGCTTCCGTTTCTTATGAGGAGCAGCCGTTCTGTAACATCAAGTTTGACGAAGGGCTTTTTGGTGCAACCTCTACTGGTATAATTATAGAGCAGACTCTAAATGACGGGATTACTCTTGTTGCAAGGATTAAAAAATCTCAATGGAATGAAAATTTTGCGGGACTTTTTTGTGCATTGAAAGATAACAATTTATTTGGGGGGGTTGATTATTTTATTTTTTATCAAAATTATGTTGCATTTTTTGATAAAAACGGTATTCTTAATATAATAGGAAATTATAATTTTGGTGAGAAAGTGCGTGAGTACGTGAAAACAACTGAATTATTAAATAAAAAGCTTAAACAAATAAAGACGATTGATTTGAGGTTTAACGATCAATCTGTTATAATTTGGAGATGATATGAGCGAGAGAATAGTTTCAGTGCTTGATTTAGGAAGTAGCAGTATTAAATTCCTCATTGCTGAGATTTCTGAGGGCAATGCATCCATTGTAGGAGTGGGAAATGTTCCATCAAGAAGTATCAACAAAGGTGTGGTAGTTGATTTGAACAGGTCGAGCGAAGCTATCATTCAAGCCAAGAAAGCGGCCGAAACTATGTCTGGCAAGAAACCATCTGCCGTTTACGTCGCTGTTAGCGGAGGACATATCTATTCCCTTAACAACCGCGGGGTTGTTATCATTTCTAAAGAAGGCAGAGAAATTTCTAAAGACGATATCAGACGTGTTGAAGAATCTGCTAAAGTTCTCTTGTTGCAGGCAAACCAGAACATTATTCACATTCTACCGAGGCAGTTTATCATAGACGGTCAAGGTGGCATTAGGAACCCAATTGGAATGTCAGGCATCAAACTTGAGGAAGAGGTTCATATTGTTACTTGCTCATCTCCCGCTCTCTATAATATTAAAAAAGCAATTTCAATGGCTGGCTTAGACTTTGGAAACTTTGTTTTACAGTCACTTGCGTCAGCTTATGCTACTCTTAAAGATCAGGAGAAAGAACTTGGAGTGGCACTTCTTGATATTGGAGCAGGAACGGGAGACCTCGTTGTTTATTCGAATGGCAATATTTCTCATACGGCAGTCTTACCAATCGGGGGAGGGTACATCACGAAAGATATAGCCTACGGTTTAAGAATTTCTTTAGACGAAGCAGAAAGAGTTAAAAAACAGTATGGTTTTGTCATAACATCAAGAGGCGAGATTCCTTCGGGTGAAGTTGAAATAGAAAAGGTTAGTAATGGTGATAAAATTTACGTTCCCTACTCTGAAATTGGCGAAATAGTGACTTCGCGTGTTGACGAAATTCTTGAAGGCATTAGATTAGAACTAATGAAATCAGGGTTTTGGAGTTCAATTCCTTCTGGTATGGTAATCACTGGCGGGTGTGCTTTGCTTAAGGGATTTGCAGATAGAGCAAGCGAAATACTTGAAATTCCCTCAAGAACAGCCTATCCAAGAGGAGATTTTGCTCTTTCGAACATCCTTAGTACTCCAGAATATTCAACAGCCGTTGGTCTCGTACTGTACGCTATGGAAAACGAAGAGCTTGAGAGAAAGCGACCTGAATTCTTGAAGAGCCTGTCGTGGCTTAAAGACATTTTTGAATAGGAGGTTGATTTTAAATGATAGACCCATGGATGGGGGCACAAGCAAGGATAAAAGTGATAGGGGTTGGAGGTGGTGGTGGAAATGCCATTAACCGGATGATAGATGAGGGTGTTCAAGGAGTAGAATTTATTGCGGTAAATACTGATGTTCAGGTTCTTTCTTTAAATAAAGCAGATAAGAAAGTGCAGATTGGCCCGAGAACTACAGGTGGCTTGGGGGCAGGCTCCTACCCTGAAATAGGCAAAAAATCAGCTGAAGAAAGCAAAGATGAATTAATAAAAATGATTGAAGGGGCAGACATACTCTTTATTACAGCAGGTATGGGAGGAGGTACGGGGACGGGGGCCTCACCTTTTATTGCTTCCCTTGCGAAGGAACTTGACGTTCTTACGGTTGCCGTTGTTACTAAGCCGTTTTCATTCGAAGGGAGAGCCAGAATTCGAGTTGCCGAGGAAGGCATCAACGAGATTACTCCTAATGTTGACACTGTTATTGTGATTTCGAATGACCGATTGCTTAAGATAGTTGACAAAAAGATGCCCTTAAACGATGCATTCAAGGTTGCAGATAACATTCTGCTATTTGCAGTTAAAGGAATTTCTGACCTCATAACTGTACCTGGGCTCATCAATGTTGACTTTGCAGATGTCAAGACGACACTTAAAGAGGCAGGCACTGCATGGTTTGGAGTTGGTGTTGGAAAGGGTGAAAATAGAGCTACTGAAGCTGCCAAAAAAGCTGTTTCAAGCGCTTTGCTTGAGTTCTCCATAGACGGCGCAAACAGGGTTTTGTATAATATAACTGGTGGCAAAAATTTTGGGATCGGTGAAGTCAATGAAGTTGCATCTGTAATCACTGATGCAGTTGCTCCTGACGCAAATATTATTTTTGGAGCTGCCATTGACGATGACATTGAAGACGAAGTCCGCATCACAGTTATAGCGGCAGGATTTGACAAAAAAACGGAGACAAAGCGTGGGAAAATTCTGGAAGCTTCACGTGAAAATTTTGAAAACTCTGATTTCGAAATTCCGGCCTTTCTAAGGAAGAGAGGCAAGTGAACTTAGTTGGATGTTTAAAAAAGCTTTGTTTTTTCTCGTTGTAATTGTCATTAGTTTTTTTGTGCTTATTGGTCTTTCTAAGGATTTCGTTTCTTTTGTTAAGTCGAAAACAGTTAAGATAGTGGCTGTAAATGCTAATATTATTTCCGTCGATGAAAAGACAGAGGGAACAACTCTTTTTTTGTCACTGCCTATTTTTTCAAATGCGGATGGAATAATCCATTTTCTCATCGCTGATGGGGTTTTTGTAAACAAGGGGTCTATTGTTGCTCAAATCGTTGATAAAGACTCTGAGACAGATATCCTTAGTCCCGAGAAAGGTATATTTTTAAGATGTTCTTTGAACTATTATACTGTTTTGTTGAACGATTTTATTAATGACAAAGTCACTACTTTTTCGATCAATAACGTTAACGAGGGGAAAAAGATTCATAGCGGAGATATAATAGCTTCCGTTGTTAAAAGCAACGATTACCTTATCAAAATTGGTTCGTTAAATGTGAGCGATTTGCCAAATACTGTAGGCATAAAAGTTGAAGGTAGTCTTGAGCCTATTAAGGCAAGCGTTGTAAAGAGTAAAGAAGGTAATATTTATTTGCAGTTGAACGATTTTTTTCAGGAACTTTATGATAAGAAAACTTTCACTGTATTTTTTTCGGATATTAGAGGGTTTGAGGTGGAGAAAAGAGATGTTGTTAAGAGAGAGGGCTCATCAGGAGTTTATATAGTAAACGGCGATAGAGTTCGCTTTGTTTTGGTAGATTTGTATGATGCTGACGACAAACTTTTGGCAAGCATTAAAGATCCATATTTTAAAGAGTTCAGTACTTTTTTCCTTATAAAAGCTCCGTCTTTTGTCAAAGAAGGCGATCCTGTTGGAAGTTTTTAGTGTAACTTTTTTGATTAATTTACGTTTATAGAGGTAAGAGTTGGATAAAGTAAAGTCCGTTGAACTAATAAGTAGAATTAAGAAGGGTGAACAAAACGCCTTTAAGGAGTTTTATGAGGAGTTTTTTCCGAGAGTTTACAAATACGCAGAGAGAAGGGTTAAAAACAGAGAAGTTGCCGAGGACATTACTTCAGAGACCTTCTTTAAGGTTTTGAAAGGGTTGAGTTGTTTTGTTATAAAAGGAGATAATGCCTTGGACGTTTGGATTTACAGTATCGAGAGAAATGTGGTGAGAGACTGGTTCAGAAAAAATGCTGGCGTAGATTTGCTTCCATTTGAGGAAGCTTTTTCTGATGTTTTGTCTTCAATCGTTGACGATCCATACTCTACAGCAGAGAGAGAAGAAGTAAAGGAATATATTGTAAGTGCCTTAGAGGAGATACCCGAGCAGTATCGAGAAGTTATTGAGCTCAGGTTTTACAAGATGAAAAAGATCAAGGATATTGCTTTAGAGCTTGAAAAAAGCGTTGATGCAGTTAAAGTGACACAGTTCAGGGCGCTCAGTGCCTTAAAAGAAAAAGTGGAGGAAAAATTGCATAGTGGACAAAAAAGAACAAATAATTGACAATATCATTGAGGAGCTATCTGAGGAAAAGTCACCAGATTTATCAAGGGTCATGAGCGACAACGAGCTCTTGTCTATAGTTGACCTTGTGCTTTTGCTAAAAAAAGAGAAGGGTTTCGATATCTCTTTTAAAGCAAATCTTGAAAGCACTCTTGCCAGAGAGTTAAATAATAACAAAGCTAAGAGTTCTACCTCTTACCGTAAAATTGCATTTGGTATCGTTTCTGCAATTCTAATATTTTTTGGATTCTCAAGCCGAGTATATGCGCCTTTGAAGATGAGTTCAGTCAAATATTTGGAAGAAAATATCGATACGGTCATGATTAAAGCATATAATTACCATACTTTGAATTCTGAGTCGTTTCTGTATAATTATGATATAGCTGGTTTCTGGTTTACAAGATTTATTCATTCGCTACAATAAAGGAGGTGTAATCTGGGCCAAAATTAGAGAAAAGGAAACAAACAAAAATCTAAAAAAACAAGGAGGTTTTAAGAAATGAAGAAGTTATTAGCTGTAGTATTAGTTTTAGCTATGGTTCTTACGTTATTTGCCGTAAGGCCAATGTCAGTCTCAGCAGCAGGTTTCAAAGATGTTCCTGCTACCTACTGGGCAAAAGGGCAGATTAATTACCTTGTAAGTAAAGGTGTTGTAACTGGGTATCCTGACGGGACATTCAAACCAGAAACTCCAGTTACAAGAGAGCAATTTGCAAAGATGATTTGCATTGCAAAGGGACTTAAGGAATATAAGCCAGCAACAGCAACATTCAAGGATGTAAAGTTAAGCCGTTGGTCTTACGTTTTTGTAGAAGCGGCAGCAAAAGCTGGTTATATTAAAGGTTATCCGGATGGTACTTTTGGCCCGGATAAGAACATTACCAGGCAAGAGCTTGCAGTGCTTGGCGTGAGAGCTCTTGGCAAAGAAGCAGAAGCAAATGGAATAAAGCAGTCCTTTGTTTTTGCGAATGACGAGGACATGATTGCCTCATGGGCAACTGGTGCTATGACAATTGCTGTGAGACCAAAAATTGGACTCTTAAAATGGGATGACCTTAGAAATATTAATCCAAAAAGTGCAGCAACCCGTGCAGAATGTGCCCATGCTGTTTACAGCATTCTTGTCCCGCCGGGAACGCTTGGGAAGAAGGATGTAATTAATTTAAGCGAGGAAGGCCCTGAGAACTTTTTCACATTGACATCTGATTCAGCATACACGTTACAGGCAGTAAATTATATGCAGGGCGCTTTAGTTGGTGAGACACCACCAGGAGTTCCTTATCCTGATATTGCAACAGCTGTGCCAAGTACTTCAAATGGTCTGCTTAAAGTTAACGAAGCCACTAACACAGTCGAAACCACTTTCAAATTCAGGAAGGGCGTAAAGTGGTCTGATGGAGTGCCTGTTACTGCTGATGACGCAATATTTGCGTACAATATGACAATGAGCGACAAAATCCAGGTTGTTAGTACATGGCCATATGATGAAATAACCGAAATAAAGAAGATTGATGATTATACTCTCTATATTAAATGGGGAGTTCTTGAAACCTACTCTATCCTTGGTGTTTCACTTTATCCAAAGCATATCCTTGGGCCGATTTTTGACAAAGACCCAGCGCTCATTAACAGTGCAGACTTTGTTACAAAAAACCCTATTTACTGTGGTGCGTATTTACTCGACAAGTACGTTCCAGACCAGTATACGATTTATAAGAAGAACCCCAATTGGTATGGTGGAGAGCCAGTTCTTGATACTATCACCGATAGAGTAATTCAGGATACCAATACTCAGTTTGCAAACATGCTTGCAGGCGGTATTGATTCTGGTTCAGCGATTCTTACTCTTGACCTTGCAGACGAAGTAGCCAAAAGGATGCCTGGTATGAAAGTTTTCTACAACACGGGAACTTCAAGCGGTATTATATCTCTTAACCTTACTTCAGATGCTTTCAAGGATGTAAGAGTAAGACAGGCACTCTACTATGCAATCGATCGATACACACTTACGCAAAAAGCAAATGTCGGTAAAGCTCCAATGCTTTCAGTCCTTGTTACGGGAACCTGGGCATTTAAGGATGTATTGAGCCAGTACAACTATAACCCTGATAAAGCTAACCAGCTCCTTGATGCAGCAGGGTGGAATTGGAATGCTGACCATACTGTGAGGATTATGCCAAATGGAAAAGAAGCTTCCTTTAAGATCCCTTACGCGGTTGGTGCATCATTCAGAGAGAAAGAAGTCACGATTATGCAGCCAATGCTCGCAAAAATTGGTATAAAGATTGACCATGGCGCACAGGACTTCAATGCACTCCTTGACAGTGAAACAAAAGGAACATTCACAATCACTCTTCACGGAGTAGGATTTGATGCTTTTGACCCGATTGGTGGCTTGATTACTCTTCAGAGCTCACAGATTCCAACCGAAGCAAATGGTTGGCAAGGACAGAATGTTTATAGACTCAATGACCCAGAAATGGATAAGTATGTGAAACAGGCAATTTCTGAAGGCTTCAAGAGCCAGAAAGAAAGATTATCAGCTCTCTATAAGGTTCAGGAAATTTGGGCAAAGGATGTTCCATACTTATTCCTTGAATCACGTTCATATCCAGATTTTGTAAGAGTAGGACTGCAGAACTGGAATCACTCCTTTGCAGGAATAATTTATTTTAACTGGATGTGTCCATACTGGTATTGGGATACAAACATCGGATAGTTATTTAAGCATTTAAAATTTGGTGTGGGGCAGGGAGTTCTTACCCCTGCCCCCAAGGTATGTGTAGAGGAGGTTATTCTGAAAGATGAGAACATACTTAACTAGAAGAATTTTGCAGTTAATTCCCGTTATAATAGGTGCAACGCTAATAGCATTTTTTATTTTGAGTCTTGTAAGCGACCCCTTTGCTGCGATGATTGAAAACCCAAAGATTAAGCTTGCAGATATTGTTAGGCTAAAGCACCAATGGGGGTTCGATCTGCCGATTTATTTACGATTTTTCAAGTGGTTTGGCTCCGTTGTTGTAGGAAACTGGGGTCCATCGTTACTCTACCCTGGTTATTCTGCAAGAGAGGTTATTTTTAGGGCACTTCCTATAACATTGCAGGTTATGAGTCTTGAATTTATATTTTCCATTTTACTGTCCATACCACTTGGTGCAATATCAGCATTGAAGCAATACTCTAAAACTGATTATAGTTTGACACTATTCAGTTTCTTCGGGATGTCTATGCCTACGTTCTGGTTTGGCTTGATGATGATGATTGTTTTTTCTGTCTGGCTCAAGAGACCATCGGGAGTTCCGCTGCTACCTCCTGGCGGTATTCAAACACCAGGTATGGAGTCAGCAGCATTTTTGCCGAGAATGCTTGACAGAGGGCAATATTTAATTATGCCTGTAATAGTTTTGTCACTCTTCTCCGTTGGAGGTTGGGTCAGATATATGAGATCTTTTATGCTTGAAGTTCTCCATCAGGATTACCTGAGGACTGCAAGGGCAAAAGGTCTCACAGAGAGAACCGTTATTTACAAGCACGCATTTAGAAACGCTCTTATTCCCATTATCACTCTCATTGCTCTTTCTTTCCCTGGCATTGTGAGTGGAGCGGCTATTACTGAATATGTATTTAATATCCCTGGTATGGGACGACTTGTGCTTAGTGCCGAGCTTAAGAATGATTTTCCTACAGCGATGATTGCCCTGACTTTGAGTACTATCCTTGTCGTTATTGCAAATCTTGCTGCAGATGTTGTGTACAGCATCGTAGATCCCAGAATCAGGTATAGTTAAGGAGAGTGAAATGGCTAATGAGTTAACATTAGAAGAAAAATCAAAAGGAAGAGAATCTTACAGCTACTGGGGTCTTGTATTTAAAAGGCTCAGAAAGCATAGCATGGCAATGATTGGCTTTTTTTTGCTTCTCATAATAATTGCGGTTGTTATTTTGGGACCGCTTATTTGGAGAGTCAGTCCGACGCAGCAACCTGAAGGTATGGAGGATATACTCCTATCTCCGTGCGCAGCTCATCCTTTTGGCACTGATGAGTATGGAAGAGATATACTCGCAAGATTTTTATATGGAGGTAGAGTTTCAATTTTTATTGGTTTTATGGCGGCAATTTCATCTGTATTTTTTGGGACCGTTATTGGTCTTATAACCGGTTTCTTCGGTGGCAAAATTGACACAGTTCTGATGAGACTGGTAGATATAATGCTTTCGATACCTACATTTCCTTTGTTGATAGCGCTTGCATCAGTTCTTGGTAAAGGAGTGTGGCAGATAATTCTTGTCATCTTTGTATTTGGATGGATGGGTGATGCAAGACTTGTTCGGAGCGTAGTATTGTCATTAAAAGAAGAGGAGTTTTCCGAAGCTGCAAAGGCAATTGGTGTTAGCCCTTTGAGAATTATGTTTGTTCACTATTTACCAAACGTTATGGCTCCAATCATAGTATCTACTACCTTAGGCATTGGTGGCGCAATTGTGTACGAGGCGTCAATCAGCTTCCTTGGTTTTGGCGTTCAGGCCCCTCTTCCAAGCTGGGGCAACATGCTTCAGCATGCCCAAGATTACATTTTCACTCATCAAGCGCTTGTTTGGTATCCAGGCATTGCAATTTTCCTTACAGTCCTTAGTTTTAACTTTATGGGTGACGGTCTTCGTGATGCAATGGACCCAAGGCTTTACAGGTAGGTGTCGAAATGTATAAAACTGAAGTTCTGTTAGAAGTAAAGGATTTGAAAACATATTTTTTTACTGACGATGGTGTTGTGAAAGCCGTTGACGGAGTGAGTTTTACTATTCACAAGGGCGAAGTGCTTGGGCTTGTAGGAGAGAGTGGTTGCGGAAAGAGCGTTGCATCACTTTCTATTATGCGGCTTGTTGATGCTCCAGGTAAAATTATTGGAGGAGAGATTATTTTTAAGGGAGAGGATTTACTTAAGAAAACTCCCGAGGAAATGCGTAAAATTAGAGGTGCGGAAATTGGGATGATATTTCAGGAGCCAATGACTTCACTTAACCCTGTTTATACTATTGGTAACCAGATATCTGAAGCAATTCTTGTGCACCAGGATATAGGAGGAGAGGAAGCAAAGAAAAGAACCATTGAACTTTTAAATCTTGTTGGAATTCCCGAACCCGAAAGGCGCTTTAACCAATACCCTCATGAAATGAGTGGTGGAATGAGGCAGAGGGTTATGATTGCAATGGCGATGTCCTCTAACCCCGATTTACTTATTTCTGATGAGGCAACTACTGCACTCGATGTCACAATTCAGGCACAGATTCTTGAACTAATGAAGGACCTGCAGAAGAAAACAGGTATGGCGATTCTTTTTATTACTCATGATCTTGCTATCATTGCGGAAATGGCAGATTCGGTTGCAGTTACATATACGGGTAAAATAGTCGAATATTCTGATGTGAGGACAGTATTTAAAAACCCGAAGCATCAATATACTTATGGACTTTTAATGTCAGTACCAAGCTTAGTAGCAGTTGAGACAAAAGTTGAACTTCCAGCGATTGAGGGAATGGTGCCAAACCCTTACCATATGCCTCAAGGTTGCCATTTCAATCCAAGGTGCCCATTTGCAACCGAAACTTGTAGAAAAGAGATGCCTGAACTTAAAGAACTCGAACAGCAGCATTTAGTAAGGTGCTTACACCCCGTTCAAGCTTCTAAGGAGGTTGTATGAAAAAGATACTTGAAGTTCAAAATCTTGTTAAATACTTTCCGGTTCTTGGAGGGGTTTTTTCGAGGCCTGTTGGCTATGTCAAGGCCGTTGATGATGTTTCTTTCCATATTTTTGAAGGAGAAACTTTTGGTCTTGTAGGTGAAAGTGGTAGTGGCAAAACTACTACAGGCAAAACTTTGCTCAAACTCATTGAACCTACAAAAGGCAAGATAATTTTTGAAGGTAAAGATATTTCAAAATTGTCAACTTCAGAGATGAGATCCCTGAGGAAAAGCATGCAGATTATTTTTCAGGATCCGTATGGTTCACTCAATCCGAGACTTCCAGTCGGTGAAATAATAAGAGAGCCACTCCTTGTTCATAAGATTGGCACGAAAAAAGAGCAAGAAGAAAGAGTCGTTGAGATAATGAAACTTGTTGGCTTGAGGCCTGAGTATCTGCATCGTTATCCCCACGAGTTTTCAGGTGGACAGAGGCAGAGGATAGGTATCGCAAGGTCAATTGTAATGAACCCGAAGTTTATCGTGGCTGATGAACCTGTTTCAGCCCTTGATGCTTCTGTTCAAGCGCAGGTTTTGAACCTTTTACTTGAACTCCAGCAAAAGCTTGCCCTCACATATCTGCTTGTTGCTCATAACCTTGCTGTCGTAAGGCATATTTCTGACAGGATTGGGGTTATGTACCTTGGAAAGCTTGTTGAAGTTGCAGAAACGAAAGAGCTTTTCTCAAAACCTCTTCACCCTTACACTCAGGCGTTGTTATCGGCAATTCCGATCCCTGACCCTGAAGTAAAGAAAGAGAGAATACTTCTTCAAGGAGATATTCCATCGCCTATCAACCCGCCTTCGGGATGTAGGTTCAGAACAAGATGTAGATATGCCAAAGATATTTGTGCAGAAAAAGAGCCGTCCCTTGTTGAGGTGAGCGATGGTCATTTTGTATCCTGCCATTTCGTAAAGAAAGGGCCTGTTATAGAGTATACTATTAAATAATAAGATTATAAAATGTTTATTCATTGAGGGAGGACCTACCTCCCTCGTTTTTATTACCCATGCAGAATGACAAGTAGCACATTAAGGATAAAATGCAATTAATAGTGACATTTTTTATATTTCCCTACTTTTATGAGACGCCTTTGTAC
>JAIMJY010000187.1:0-450 GCA_020692945.1 Caldisericum sp.
GTAGTTCCACCTTCATAAGCAGGAGTACAGACCTTTAAAAATGTTGTTGTTAATTGAATATTTTGAATAACGGTTGTAATAGCGGTTGCAGGAACATTGTGAACTGCAACATTATTTGCATCCACGGTTGCAGTGTTATTAAGAATTGTCGCATTGGCAACAGTTGAGTTTACTTGAACGGTTATTGTGACTGTTACTGAATTGTTTGCTGAAATATCACTTAAATTACAGTCAACTACTCCGCTTGATTGAGAGCAATTACCTTGTGATGAGGTTACATTTATATAAATAACATTTGTTGGGAGCAGATCGTGAATTGTAACATTTCTTGCTGTGGTTATGGAAACATTATTTAGAATGTTTATGGTGTAATTGAATATTTGTCCTGGGGTTGCTGTTCCAGGGGCGCTTTTTGTTGGAATAAGAACTGCTGGAACTTCAATAACAGTT
>JAIMJY010000187.1:468-1183 GCA_020692945.1 Caldisericum sp.
GGGCGCTTTTTGTTGGAATAAGAACTGCTGGAACTTCAATAACAGTTGTAATAGCGGTTGCAGGAACATTGTGAACTGCAACATTATTTGCATCCACGGTTGCAGTGTTATTAAGAATTGTCGCATTGGCAACAGTTGAGTTTACTTGAACGGTTATTGTGACTGTTACTGAATTGTTTGCTGAAATATCACTTAAATTACAGTCAACTACTCCGCTTGATTGAGAGCAATTACCTTGTGATGAGGTTACATTTATATAAATAACATTTGTTGGGAGCAGATCGTGAATTGTAACATTTCTTGCTGTGGTTATGGAAACATTATTTAGAATGTTTATGGTGTAATTGAATATTTGTCCTGGGGTTGCTGTTCCAGGGGCGCTTTTTGTTGGAATAAGAACTGCTGGAACTTCAATAACAGTTGTAGTTGCTGAATTTGATGTTGCAGTATCTGCATTATCTGCAAAAGCCTTAGCACTATTATTTATTGGTCCAACGGAAGCATTATCCTTCACTTTAACAGTTAATGTAACTTTTTTAGTTCCTCCATTACTAATATTTTCCAAACCACAATAAATTACATTTGAACCTATAGGATTACAAAACACATTGGAACTATTATATTCCAAATTATTATCTAATTCATCAATAATAGATACATTCTTCGCTATACACGTTGTTCCAATATTAGTAACATTTATTGTAAAATTTATCAT
>JAIMJY010000188.1 GCA_020692945.1 Caldisericum sp.
TTTAACATTTAATTTGCTTCTTCCAGCATATATTCCTGCGGTTAAGCCCGCTGGACCTGCACCTATAATTGCAACATCTATTTCCTCCATTTCAATTTATCTCAAAATTTATTTAAAAATTTAATTTTACTATTATTAATCTTTATTTTATGTGCTCCCGTCGTGAAATTTCAAAAAATTTTCTGTGTATTAATGTAATTGAAAATACAAACCATTATCCTCTGTGGAAGCCCAGGTCAGCAGGATTGCTGGCACCAGGTATATATTCTAATTTTCCTCCCGCTCTTTCAAAATCCTCTCTTAACTTTTTGATCTCATGTATTAAAGCAATTGTTTCTGGCGGAAGTTTTTTATAATTCGCACGCCCTTTAGACCAAAATTTAAGAATTAAATTACTATCTCCGAAAACCTTTTTGATTTTCTCTTTGATTGCAATCAGCAGAGCATATTTACAGGATAGTAATTCTCCGAAATTATTTGTAACATCTTTAAAGAGCCAGTGATGCCCACCATGATTTATATATCTATCAGGCAAAATTTTATTTAATAAGCAACGCCCCTTTTCGTCAGATACATTAATTTCTACTCCGCGACCTGCTCCTGTACCGGAATCAAAATATACTCCTTTTTCAGCAGCCAAGTGTTTAATGCTGTAATCTGCTCCAGCATCCAGCCATCTTCTGGCTTCACCTTCTGTAAGAAAGCCCTTGAACTTTGCACTTTGAATGCCAAAAACGATTTTTTCACATGATGGCCAGTCAGTAGTTATACCGGTTTTTCCTTCAACCGAATAAGCATAAAACTTTTGTTTTTTCATAGTTCTTGTAGTTCTTGTATGATAAGTTGCATCGTCGGTTACATTAATTTCTACTCCCTGACCTGCTCCTGTACCATAATCAAAAAGTCCTTTTTCAGCAGCCATGTGTTTAATACTATAATTTGCTCCAGCATCTATCCATCTTCTGGCTTCCTCTTTGGTATGAAAGCTCTTGAACTTTGCACCAGAAACACCGTAAACAATTTTTTCACATGATGGCCAATCAGTAGTTATACCTGTTTTTCCTTCAACAGAATAAGCATAAAACTTTTGTTTTTTCATAGTTCTCGTTTTCTACATTTAATAATTTAAATTTCCCCAAATATTATTTTTATCTTTGCCATTTTGAAATTTTTATACTTATCTATAATTAG
>JAIMJY010000189.1 GCA_020692945.1 Caldisericum sp.
CTTTTTATACGCTTGACTTTTGAATCGTTTTGAATAGAATGTCATAAACGGGAGGTTTTACTATGGAAGCGAAGTACATTTATTTTAACGGCGAGTTCGTACCGTGGAATGACGCTAAGATTCATGTCTTATCACATGTTGTTCAGTACGGTTCTGGCGTTTTTGAAGGCATCAGATGCTACAGCACAAAAAACGGACCTGCAATTTTCAGAGGATATGGACACTACAAGAGACTCAAGGAATCAATGAAAACATATAGAATGGATATCAAAGAAAGTGTGGAAGAACTTATCCAAATCACAAAGGAACTCATACTAAAGAATGACCTAAAAGACGCTTATATACGGCCAGTTGTTTATAGAGGTCTGGGAGAAATTTCACCCAATCCTCTTCATGCTCCTATTGAAATAGCAATCGCAGCCTTCTCGATGGGAAAGATTTTTGAAGAAAAAGAAGATGAAGGGATAAACATAATGGTTTCTTCATGGAGAAGGTTTGCTCCTGACACAATCCCTACGCTTGCAAAAGCAACGGGCAACTACCTGAACTCAGAACTTGCAATGATTGAAGCAGAAGAAAGTGGTTTCGATGAAGCGGTGATGCTTGACATTTTTGGCTTTGTTGCAGAGGGGCCGGGTGAAAACATCTTCCTAGTAAAAGACGGCACTCTTTACACGCCCACCATTACGTCGTCAATACTTAAGGGAATCACTCGAGACTCGGTTACAAAAATTGCTTTGCGACTTGGAATACCCGTAAGAGAGGAGCATATGCCAAGGGAAATGCTCTACACAGTTGACGAGGCATTCTTTTCAGGGACAGCAGCAGAAATCACACCGATTGTTTCCATCGATAAGATACCCGTTGGAAACGGAAAAGTTGGAGATGTAACACGTCTTATCAAAGGAGAATTCAAAAAAATCACTCAAGGTGATGACCCTTTTGGTTGGCTCGAATATGTAGAATTCGAAGGAATGTAGACTACTTTATGCGTTCCATAAATTCCTCAATTTTCAATTTTGTCTCGAAAGATATAGAGTGCTCCATAAGGCAGGCATCCTTCATTGCGACTGCTTCAGAAACTCCAAGCACGTCTTTGAAGAACTTAAAGAGTAGCAGGTGCTTTCCCCACGTTGCTTTACCGATGCTCTGCCCGTCCTTTGTCAATTCAACGTCTCCATAAGG
>JAIMJY010000190.1 GCA_020692945.1 Caldisericum sp.
GCCAAGCATTTGAACATAAGGGAAATTCTTGCCCTAGCACTCGGCAGAGTTTACACGTTTAACAACTTGAATGAATTATTGCTTTTACTTTTTTGCCTTCGGATTTGAGTTTGTTAAATAATTTTATGGCTTCAGGAGTAGGTAAAATTTCAATTATTGGATTTGCTCCACGAGTTAAAATATTTCCAGAAACTTCCACTTTATTCTCATAGCCAGTTCCAAGAATAACATATTCAGGCCATGCATCTACTTTAATCCCTATGAGTTTGTCAAACTCTTCGTCAGAAATCAAATGAGATTTTGTTTCCCTTATTTGTGGAAAAATTGAAGAGGAATCTACAACTAAATCAGCATAAGGATATGGAATCCCGCTATAGACAGTTAAGCCAAAGAAATGCAGACCAAATTTTCCAATTGGATTAAAAATAAACCAGAGAAATAGTATCGCCAAAATTATAATCAAAATAATAAATTTTTTGTTCACAAGTCTCCTCCCTTATGGCTGTTCTCTTCTATTTTACCAATGTGTTATAGTTCCATATAACACATACAATGCCGGTGTTATTGTTATTGCAGTTAGTATCGTAAATACTGTCACTTTATATCCCTTTTTTATGTTTTCAAATCTATCTTTTTTGAATGTAAAAAGAGATAAAATTCCCATTATCCAGAGCGTAGATGTCATAAGAATCATCTGGAATATGTTCCTTATACTTAAGAACTCTGGCCAGAAGTTTGGTTCTTGAAGGTTATTGATAATTGTCATCGCAACTAACCCAATAGTTACACCAAATCCGCTGATAGCGAGAATTATAGATATTATTTTTGTTAACTTAGAAAACTTTTCAAATTTTGAAGGATGGACTAAATATGCAAGTAGTAGTAAAGAAATAGCAATAGGGATGGCAAAATAAAAACCCCACCATTCAAGACCATATGCAACAAAACGACCTTCATTCTCTGGTGTCCAGGTAGAAGGTAGAGAAAGTTTAAATTGGATAAGATGGATAGAAGCAACAGCAAAAAGCACAACAGCCAGAGCTAAAAATACTACTGCTCCGATTTTTCTGATTTTTATATTATTCATTTTATACCTCCTATTATCTTATTAATTGTCCTGGCTTCAAGATGTGGTTACAAATTTATGTTCCAGAACCTC
>JAIMJY010000082.1 GCA_020692945.1 Caldisericum sp.
CTCTTGATTAAATCCTCTAACTGCATAAAATATCCTTGTATGAGAAAAATTTTTGGTACTGATGGAGCAAGAGGAGTAGCAAACAAAGATATTACTGTTGAACTTGCAAGTCGCATCGGTATTGCAACTGGAATAATGTTCCATGGAGACGGCCCTGTGCTGTTAGGGGAGGACACGCGGATTTCTTCTCCTATGCTCAGGAGCGCTGTTGCTGCTGGCGTTGCTGCCTCAGGGCTTAATGCAGTGGTTGCCGGTATTATCCCTACACCAGCTGTTTCTATGCTTACCAGACTTAAAGGCTACTCTTGTGGAATCGTAATCTCTGCATCACATAACCCAATTGAATATAACGGAATAAAGATATTTGACAAAGATGGGTATAAGCTCGAAGATAATGTTGAAGAACGCATCGAAGAACTAATGGATTCCATTAAAAATGATTCCCTTCCGCAAGGCGAAGGCATAGGCAATGTTGTCTATGAACCTAACCTTGGCGAAATCTACATAGAGCATCTTATTAAACGTTTCCCGCTTGACCTCTCTCAGATGAAAATAGCGATTGATTCGGCGTTTGGCGGAACCTATCGCACTACTCCAGAGACATTAAAGCGCTTGGGTGCAGACCTTGTAATCTCAGGAGGTGAGCCTGATGGTAGAAGGGTAAACGTGGATTGCGGATCGACTCATCCAAGTTTAATTAGTAAACTTACGAAAGAGTCATGCGCTCTTCTTGGAGTAAGCCATGATGGTGATGGTGACAGAGTGGTATTCTCTGATGAAAATGGAGAGATTGTCGATGGCGACGAAACGATGGTTATCATTGGCAGGTGGCTTAAAAAACGAAATGTTCTCAAGAATGACATTGTTGTTGGAACAGTTATGACAAATAAAGGCATAGAGGATGCTCTTGAGAAAGAAGGTATAAGATTTTTAAGAACAAGCGTTGGTGATAGATATGTACTTAAAGAAATGAAAAAAAGTGGTGCTGTCCTTGGCGGGGAGCAGTCAGGGCACATCATCTTCCTTGAAGAAAGCGCCACTGGAGACGGATTGATAACAACTCTTACCCTTCTCACCGTTATGCTTGTGGAAGGCAAGCCATTAAGCGAATTAAAAAAAGGAATTACCCACTACCCGCAGATGCTTTTTAATGTAAAAGTTCTTGATAAGAGAATCGTGCATAACGATGCTTTTAAAAGCTTCGTGAATGCAAAGGAGAGTGAGCTTGGAGATCGTGGAAGGATTCTCGTGCGTCCCTCAGGTACAGAGCCCCTTATCCGAATTATGGTTGAAGGGATAGACGAAGCCGAGATTAAGAAGATTGCGGAAGAAGTAATTGCTAAAATTGTGATTTCTAAAGAGTAAACCTGCTGAAGAAGAGTGCAGGTTACAGAGGAGTAAACCTGCTCAAAAGGAGTGTGGGTTGCAGAGGAGTAAATTTGAACTATTTTTCATTAGATTACAGAAGATTAAAATAGAAATATTGTTAACAAAAGAATATTTGCAACATAAAGGCAAACTCTTTTCTAAACGCAAAGGATATTGAAACAATTTTTGAGGAGGTGCAAGAATGTGTGGAATAGTAGGATACATTGGTGATAAAAATGCGCTGCCCATTCTTTTAGATGGTTTAAAGCGGCTTGAGTATAGAGGTTATGATTCTGCAGGCGTTGCAATAGTCGGAGATGACCTTCGGGTCATTAAGACTGCAGGTAGAATTGCAAACCTTGAAGAAAGGCTAAAGAGCGAAACGCTTATTGGAACGCTTGGGGTTGCACACACAAGGTGGGCAACCCATGGAATTCCAAATGATAACAATGCTCATCCTCATTTCAGCGAAAGCAAAAACATTGTCGTCATCCATAATGGAATCATTGAAAACTACCTTGAAATTAAAAAAATGCTTATTCACGAGGGAAGAACTTTCAGGACCGAAACTGATACGGAAGTTATTGCCTATTTAATTGAGGAATTTTACGAAGGCGATCTGCTTAAGGCTGTCAAAAAGGCAACTGAGATTCTTGAGGGCTCTTATGCCATAGCAGTATTGAGTAAAGATGAAAAAGATAGATTTGTTGCAGTGAGGAAAGACAGCCCTCTTATTGCAGGCGTAGGTGATGGCGAAAATTTTATTGCGTCAGACATTCCTGCAGTTCTTCCGTATACGAAGGACATAATTATCTTTGAGAATGGTGATATCGTTGACGTGAGAAGAGATAGAATTGATATCTATGACAAAAATCTAAACTCAATTAAGCGAACAGTTCAAAGGATTGACTGGAAGATAGAAGATGCTCAAAAGAGTGGATTCAAACATTTTATGCTGAAAGAAATTTTTGAAGAGCCTAAGGTAATTCGCGAAGCAATGAGAGGGCGTATAAAAAATGGAGAGATAGAGGTTCCGGAGATTATGCTTGACAGCGAATATCTCAAGGGAATTTCACAGGTGTATTTTGTTGCTTGTGGCACCGCTTATCATGCAGGTGTCTATGGCAAATATCTTGCAGAAAAGTATTTAAGAATTCCTGCTCAAGCTGAAGTCGCATCTGAATTTCGCTACAGAAATCCTGTGATTGATGGGCGAACCCTTGTTTTCATAATAAGCCAGTCTGGTGAAACAACCGATACGCTTGCCGCTTTGAGGTTTGCCAAAGAACATGGTGCAAAAACAATTGGTATAGTAAACGTCGTTGGAAGTTCCGTTGCAAGAGAGGTTAACAAGGTTATTTATATTCATGCGGGTCCGGAGATTGCTGTAGCATCAACAAAAGCATATGTTGCTCAAGTTGAGGTCATTGCACTCACAATTTTCTATCTTGCAAAACTTATTGGCAAACTTCCAAAAGTTCAGGAAGATTTAATTGTGAAAGAGCTTATGAGCCTTGAGGATAAAGCGAAGAGTATTATTGAACGTAGCAGTGAAATTAGTGACTTTGTATCTACTGTCAAAAACATTGAAGAAACATTTTACATCGGAAGAAACATGGATTTTGCGCTTTCCCTTGAAGGAGCTCTCAAACTTAAAGAAATTTCTTATGTTCATGCAGAAGGATACCCTGCAGGAGAATTAAAACACGGCCCTCTTGCACTCGTAACTCCTAACTCGCTTGTAATTGCTATTAGCACTTTCACTCCGCTTCGTGACAAGACGTTAAGTAACATAAAAGAGGTAAAAGCAAGGAGAGGAAAGGTATTGGCTGTTGCTCGCGAAGGGTACGAAAATATGAATGAAGTTGCTGACAGGGTGTTTTATGTGCCAAAGGTGATGGATGACCTTTCTCCGATAATTACCGTAATTCCTCTTCAACTCATCGCATACTATATGGCTGAGTCCCGTGGGTTAGACATAGACAAGCCAAGGAACCTTGCAAAATCTGTAACAGTGGAATAATCTACGCTCTTTTCAGTGGATTCCAGAGGAGTAAAAAGTTTTAAATTATTGTTTTGATTTTAAGAGGAGTGTTAAAGTAGTATTTAAAAGCTTCTTTTAGGAGAAATTGATCCTATTCCACTTGCGGCCTTCTTATATACAGGAAGTGGGATTGGTTTGTGGGTTTTCCAGAGATTAGAGCGTCTCATAGCAAAACGAGAGCATGAAGAGGCACCTCTTTCTAAAAAAGATTTACCATGGCTTATTGGTGCAATATTATCGGGTGGTGTTATCGCACCTATTTTATTGATGTTCAGTTTGCGTATAACACCTGCTTCTACTGCATCTTTGCTTTTGAATTTTGAAGGTGTGGCTACTGCATTAATTGCAGGATTATTCTTTAGCGAGTACATAGGTAAGAGGGTTTGGATAGCTATTTTATTGATCACTTTAGCAAGCATACTCCTTTCCTGGAATTTTACAGGCCAATGGGGATTATCCATAGGTGCAATAGGAATTATCTTTGCATGTTTCTGCTGGGGAATAGATAACAATTTTACAAGAAATATCTCATCAAAAAACCCTTTTTCTATTGTTATAATAAAGGGATTTTCTGCAGGTTTATTTTCTTTGTCTTTAGCGATCCTGTTTAAAAATGTGCTTCCAGGCTTGAAGATAATTTTGCTTTCGATGTTGCTTGGCTGTTTCAGTTATGGTTTCAGTCTCGTGTTATTTGTGCTTGCGTTGAGAAATATTGGAAGCTCAAGGACAAGTGTATTTTTTGGAACTGCACCTTTTATAGGTGTAGCGCTATCTTTTATATTATTTAAAGATACTCCGAACATTATGTTTATTATTTCACTGCCTTTAATGATCATGGGTGCCGTTTTTTTATTAAAGGAAAAACATAGCCATAAACATTTTCATGAATATATTGCACATGAACACATGCATAATCATAAAGATGGTCATCATAACCATCCACATAAACCTGGAGAAGTACCAGAGAGTGGGTATCGTTCACACTTTCATATTCATGAACCATAAATCCACTGAAAAGAGCGTGGGTTATAGAAGAGTAAGAGCATGAACATTCACATGTACCTGATATACATCACAGGCATAATCATTCACCTCATAAAAAATAATTGCATTATCAGAAAATATTCGCTGATAAGAAGTGCGAATACAGAGGAGTAAACAGAAAAGAATAGAACTAATATAAATTATAGAATTGACATAGGGCTCAGCTTTGAACCCAATTTATTGTAAAGGTAGCAGGCGACCATATGGCCTCCACCTGCACCTATAAGCTGTGGTTC
>JAIMJY010000191.1 GCA_020692945.1 Caldisericum sp.
ATCTTCATTTTAATGAAAGCAAACAAAATTGGGTTCTAACGGTTGCTTCCATTGATGGAAGGATTGTAAGAACTATTGATTTAGGTCCATGTAATTTAAATAGCAATGGACAGGGCAAGGTCTTGTTTGATAACGACAATATTTGTGTTGGTGTGGATGAAGCACTCATTTTTGTTAAAAGAAATGATTACTCAGTCAAAAGAGTATCACTTCCTCCAATAAAGTATACGATAAAAGGTGACCTTATACCAAATAAAGATATAAACAATAGCTCGATCATCGATATTGAGAAAGTTGGTAAATATATTGCAGTTTCAAGGAACAATGCAAACGAAATTCTTTTATTTGATACCGATAAAATGAATTTCGGTGAGTGGAAGTTACCAGATGAATTTGGTTCTGTAAATAAGTTGATAAAGCTTAGTGACGAGATACTCTTCGTGACAAATTTTTATTCAGGAAGAGGTGGTTATTTAATACAGGATCAATTTGGAAAACTAAATCTTGCAACGAAAGAATTTGATATTTTCTCACAGCCAGTGCAAAAGCTTTTTGCCGTGGGAAATAACTTGTGGGGAGTTGATTTAAAAGATAACTTGTTCGTCTTAGATAACGAATTAAAACACATAAAGGTATACAACTTAGGTGTGTTTGTTATATCGTCTGTTATATCTTCAAATGGGAAAATTTGGTTTGTTGGAAGCGACGTCAATTCAATAGATGGCAAATCCCTTCCTTCGACAGTGAGCGATGACCCTCCAACTGATACGATGGAAGTGATAAATTTAAAAACTAATGAGCAGATTTTCTTTGTTGGATGTTTCGATCCAGAGACAGAAGAACTCCAAAAGAGTTATCTTCCGTTATCCAAACCATTTCCTGTTATTGGCGTATATTCATCTAATACAGAGTTAGATAAAGTTAATAGCGAATTTAAGAGTTCTGTTATTTTGCCAACCGGTATAATAGATGCAAAAACAAACGGGGTATTTCTATTTGCCGACAAAGTATTCCAAATAAATAGATAAATCGGACATAAACGACGGTGGCTTATGATTTTCCACCGTCGTTTATCATTCCATAATTAGCAAAATCAATATAATAATTTATGAACGTAGAATATATCTAACCTTTATTTTTAGAATTATTTGT
>JAIMJY010000083.1 GCA_020692945.1 Caldisericum sp.
GTGAATTTCTGAAAAATTGTATATAATAATATAATAACAATATGAATGTAAAAATTTTTTGGTTGTTTCTACTTTCTTATTTAATGGGTTCGGTAAATCCTGCAATACTTTTGACTTATGTTGCTCTAAAAAAAGACATAAGAAATTTTGGGAAGGGCAACCCAGGCTCAATGAATGTGTTTTTAAATGTTAGTAAAGCAGGTGGGATATTCGTGTTTTTGCTGGACGCTGCCAAAGGGTTTCTCCCTATGTGGCTCGCAGAGAGTGCGGGCTTTAGCGGTAAAATCATTGCTTTTATAGGGACTTTTGTTATTATTGGTCATGATTTTCCACTTTTCCATAATCTTCGAGGGGGAGGGGGAATTGCTTCAATCATTGGAGGACTTTTCTTTCTTGCTCCAGTGCAATTATCCGTTGTGCTTTTTGCAATTTTACCTCTGATTTTATTTTGTTCTATAGTAAGAGTGAAATTACCTTTTTTTATTCTTGGATTGGCATTGATGACATTTGTTTTGTTCGTTAGTAAGGAGTACGTTGCAAGAGCGTATATGATGCTTTCAACCCCTGTAGTAGTTTTGAGAAAATTTGACGATGTATTGGACGTTTTTAGGGGAAGACATTCTAAAGCATAGTTTCATTAGGGCAAATGATTTTGTCTTTTTGGGCATAGCTAATAAATATCGGGCTTTTTTGACTCTCTTGTGTTTAATCTTTTGTAATCCACGCTCTTCTTCGGTGGGTTAGATTGCGTTTTTGTAAGCTGAATAAGTTACGATACATACGAGGCAATTTGTTTGCTTGTAAAATTATAAAATTTGCTATATAATTATTTATCTGTGGAAACACAGAAATTTTTGTGGAGGTTGTATAAGTTGGAAAGACTAACAGGGAGAGTTAAGTGGTTTAACTCTCAGAAAGGTTTTGGCTTCATTGTCCCAGACAATGGATCGAAGGATCTCTTCGTGCACTACTCTTCAATCAAATCAGACGGTTACAAGTCGTTGAGAGAAGGACAAAAAGTAGAATTTGAAATCGAGAATTCAGACAAGGGCGAGAAAGCAGTCAACGTTACAATCATAGAGTAATCACTCCGTTTTGTAACATTGAGGGTCCCCGGTTAATCCCGGGGATTTTCGATTTCATATATTTTGCAGTATCTGTATAATAGAAACTATGAAAACTAAAACATTGATTATTGCAGAAAAACCATCTGTAGCGCAAGACATTGCAAAGGCTCTTGGCAAATTTGACAAAGGGAAAGAGTTCTTTGAAAACAATGTTTACGTAATAACATGGTCAGTAGGGCATATCGTAGAGCTGTTCGAGCCAGAAGATTATGATAAGAAAAATAAGTTCTGGGCTCTTTCAAATCTTCCGATTATACCTCACGAATTCAAGTTCAAACCTATTGAATCAGCCAAAAAACGTTTCAATGCTATAAAAGAACTGCTCAAAAGAGAAGATATCGGCCAGATTGTAAACGCATGCGATGCAGGGAGGGAAGGAGAACTCATATTCAGGGAAATACTTCTCCTTGCACCTCACAAAGGCAAAAAGATAAACAGGCTTTGGCTTTCGGCAATGACAGAGGAAGAAATTACAAAGGAATTCAAAGATCTGCGTGATGGTTCCGAATTCGACCTTCTTGGCGAATCTGCTTATGCGCGGACAGAGAGCGATTGGCTCGTTGGGATAAATGCAACAAGGGCTTTTACGAGAAGGTGGGGAACTTTGCTTTCAATAGGACGTGTACAAACTCCTACACTCAACATTATATGCGAAAGAGAAAAACTCATTAGGGCATTTAAACCTGAAGACTATTTTGAACTTGAAGGTAATTTTATTAAAGATTCAATAAGTTATGAAGGGTTGTACCTCTCGGCAAAAGGAAATTCTAAAGTCGCAAGCAAGGCTACGGCTCAATTACTAAAAAAGAAGTGCGAAGGAAAAGAAGGCAAAATTAGCAATGTAGTAACTAAAACTCTCAAAACTCCACCACCATTGCTATATAACCTTACCGAACTCCAGAGAGATGCAAACAAAATATTTGGTTACACGGCACAGCGAACACTTAACATCGCACAGTCTCTCTACGAATCGAAGAAGCTTATTACTTACCCTCGAACCGATAGTAGATACCTGCCTACTTCACTCAAAGACAAGGTTAAGAAAGTGCTGCAAGGCATTAGCGTTGAACCTTACAAGGATTTTGTGAAACTAATTTTAAAGAAACCTTTAAACCTCTCCTTTAGAATAATAAATAATAAAGGCGTAAGCGACCACTACGCTATAATTCCAACTGGTAATAACCCAAACAATGCAACGCTTACAAGAGACGAGCATAACTTGTTCAATCTTGTTGCGAGACGTTTTCTTGCCGTTTTCTTTGAGGATTCCGTCACCGAAAAGATGACTTTTAACACAGCTGTTGAAGGTGAGATTTTTAGAACAAACCTTTCAAGAATTAAAACCCCCGGATGGATGGCTGTTTATGGTAACAGTGAAGGCGAAAATCTAATTAATGTAAAGAATAATGAGTTCGCAACGCTCAAAAGCGTTGAAGTGCTTGCAAAACAAACCACCCCGCCGGCTCGTTTTACTGATGCAACCCTGCTTTCTGCAATGGAAAATGCAGGTAAATTTGTTGATGAAGCCGAGCTAAAAGAGGCTATGAAGGAGAAAGGTCTCGGCACATCTGCCACTAGAGCCGCAATTATTGAAAGGCTTGTTGAAGTAGGTTATATTGAGAGGGTTTCCAAAAGTATTATTCCGACCGATAAGGGCATGCGTTTAGTTGGCCTTGCCTCAGTTGTTGGAGTTGAAGAAGTGCTATCGCCAACACTCACCGGGGAATGGGAAAAGAAATTGTTTGATATTGAAAAGGGGGAATTTGACCCCGATAAATTTATGAAAGGAATCATAAATCTCACAAAGAAAATTGTAGATAAGGTGAAGAAATATGAAGGGAATTTTAGTGTTAATAATGGTAACTCTGAATCTATTGGAAAGTGTCCTAAATGCGGCGGTATGGTTTATGAAACTGTGAAAGGTTTTGCGTGCGAGAATGTCGACAAAAAAACCTGTGATTTTATAATGTGGAAAAAACTTATAAATAAACAGGTCACAAGAGAAATGGCTGTAAAACTCTTGCAAGGGGAGACAGTACAAGTCGAAAAACTACTTTCAAGGTACAAGACTTATTATAACGCTCCTATCAAACTGGAGAATGGAAAAGTTTCATTCATATTTCCCGAAAGGACTAAAGATGAAGTTATAAATAACAAGCCGATTGCAAAGTGCCCTGATTGTGACGGAAACATTATCGAGGGTAAAGAGACTTACTTCTGCGACAATGAAAATTGCAAATTCAGGATGAAAAAGGTTATGGGTAACCGGTTAATTACGCGCGAAGAGCTCAAGGATTTAATAGAAAAAAAGAAGACCCCTCTTTTTACTGACTTCAAAAGTAAAAAAGGGAAAGATTTTTCTGCCTACCTCTATATAGATAAGAATGGCTTTGTGAAATTTGAGTTTGAGAAGAAAAAATTAATTCGCAAAAGAAGCGGTTTCAAAAGAGCAAAACCTACGAAAAAATGATCATCCTTGTTTCTGGCGGCAAAAGTAACGTTGGTAAAACAACACTCATAAGGGTTCTTTTGAGTATGTTTCCTGGAAGGTTTTCCGTGGTTAAGATTACTCCGTCTCTACATTACGGCGAAGGGGTCATTACCGATTCAGGGGTTTTTAAATCAGAATGTATTGTTGTTGATAGTTCTACTTTAAAGATAGATAAAAAAGACACATCATTCTTTTTAGACGAGGGAGCAAAAAGGGTTTTCTGGGTAAGAGGAGAAAAAGAGAAACTCAACTATTATTTGTCCTGCGTTTTAGATGAAATTGATGGGGATGCTATCGTTGAAGGCAACTCTTTTCTTCATTTGAGACAGCCAGACTTAATGTTTTTTGTTGAGAAAGAGAGTGCAGAAGCAAAGGGAGGCGCAGAGCCATTAAAAACCCGTGCGGACTTTATCGTCATTAACACAGAAACAAAAACATTTCTTATCGAAGGAAAAGTTTTTACGGTGAATCTTTTAGCGGTGCTCAATGACGTATCACATCTATTTAGAACTGAATTAGAAAAAATCCTGGCGAGGGTTTAGCTTAAATTGTCGTATGATTTTGTTTATTTCAAGCTTTCTTCAATAATTTTCTTTTCTTCTTCTGTTATCCCGTAAATCTTGTACACGAGCTTATCAATTTCATTGTCGGCATGTTTGATTTCTTCTTCAATATCTGCTCTTTCATCTGTCTTTTTGTCTCCGATTTCGTTCAGGCGTTTGTTGAGGTAGAGCATTTTGTCGACAAGTTGGATAAGGGGTTGTTGTTCGGATTCTGGGATGATTTTGATAGGAAACTTTTTAGCATTAGCAATTAGTATTTTCTGAAATAGATTTTTTAAAGGATCGAGATATTTTTCTTTATGATAGAAACTCATTAATTTGGAGTTTAATATTGCTAATAAATACTTTGAAGAGATTTTAATTAGATATGCAAAAAATTGAAGTATGATAATGAAAAATGTAGATTTTAATGAACATCTAAACTAGAATAAGGTGACATCATTACTCTCCATCAAGCATATATAAGAAGTTGTGTATATCTGGATCTTTTGTAATTAGCTCGCCTAACACATTTTGCGTATCAATAATATCAAGTATTCTGTTTCTTGTTAGATCCACGAATACGGTGGTGATTTT
>JAIMJY010000192.1:0-1104 GCA_020692945.1 Caldisericum sp.
GGAGAAACTTAAACAAGCTACCAACATTTAAAGAAGGAAAAGAGACAATTAGGTACGAGAAGAAGAAACCATTTGAAATGGTACATATAGACGTAAAGTATGTAGGGAATCTTAAAGGTCAGGGAAGAGTGTTCCAGTTTACTGCGGTAGATGATGCTACAAGAATTGCTTATGCTCAACTCTACAGAAGAAAGACTACATTGAATAGTCTCTCTTTCTTAAGAGGGGTAAACCAACTTTTTGAATTTAGAATTCAATCTATCCTGACGGATAATGGCTTAGAGTTCACTAACATAAGAGGAGCACCAGGCTCTCATATCATTGATGAGTTTTGCTTAAAGAATAACATCAAGCATAAACTTACAAGAAAAAGAAGACCACAAACAAATGGTAAAGTAGAAAGATTCCATAGAACTGTTGGAGAGGAGTTCTATAGCAGGAACTTCTACTTGACTTTAGAGGATATGGAGGAGAGTTTAAAAAAGTACGTTGAATACTACAACAAGTTTAGACCACACATGGGTTTACATGGATTTACTCCTGTTGAGAAATTGAAAGAACTTCAAGGAGAGAGGATTTCAAAAGACTTTAAAGCTTCTGATATTTACTCTCTTGACAGAATTTTCAATTTTGGTATAAATAAAAATGAAGAGGTCGTAATCTGCTGAAAAGGATCGCAGGTTAGAGATGAAGGAGTCACCCAATTTAGCGAACACCACATAATTTAAGTTTTTTTTTGCAGTAACTCAAAATAATATGAGGAGGAGAAAAAATGGGTCTGTTTGATAAATTATTCAAAAAGAAGTCAAAGGAGGAAGAGTTTGCTGAATTATTCAGTAAGATAGAAGGGTTAGAAGCACCAAAAAATGCCTCGGAATTAATACGAGTAACAGAGAAAAAGATCAAAAAAGCAATACGGATAGATCCAAATCGTGCTGCTTTAGCATATGTAGGTTTAGGAGCTGTATTGCAAGATTTAAAGCGCTACGATGAAGCAGAAAAGGAATACAGAGAAGCAATACGACTAAATCCAAATATTGCTGAAGTACATAGCAATCTTGGAAATTTGTTGAAAGATACAAAGCGCTACGATGAAGCAGAAAA
>JAIMJY010000193.1 GCA_020692945.1 Caldisericum sp.
GTACGCGTTACATACATTTGGGATTCCGGATAATATTTTAACACAAAATCAATAGGTGACAAATTACCTAATCCTTTATGAACCCTCTTAGTGTTGTACCAGATAAGATATTCCATAAGCTTAGAATTGAACTCTTCAGTATTAGTGGCTAATAGATCAAGATGAGTATTTAGAAACTCTTCCTGAAGAGTTCTGTTTGCTCTTTCAACATATCCGTTTATCCTAGGGCAGTGTGGGTAGATGAAGAAATGCTTAATTTGTTTCTTCTTGAGGTATCTGTCAAACTCTCCAAGGTATTCAGATCCGTTATCAGTTTGTACTATATGAATACCACCTTCGTATGGAAATACAGATTCTAGCTTTTTCATAAACTCTACAGTATTTCTGGAGCTTGATGACCTGAATCCATAGGAGAACTCCCATCTTGTATTTAAATCAACCGCATTGTAAATGTATAACTTCATTCCGTATATGAACTTTACGATTGTATCAATTTCAAGGTATCCTGGCTCATTATAGCTTGGGGAATGTTTTACATGGTTCTTGTAGGTTTTCTTTCTATTTGCCCATCCGCTATCTGGATTATGATAGTTTAACTTTGATGGGTTAAATGTAAGGTCATACCTTTTGATTAACTTTCCTATTGTAGAGATAGACATAGAACTTATCCCCCTCTTCTTACAGTATTCATCAAGCAGTGGCTTTATTTTATCTTTTCCAATCCTTGGATGCTCTTCTCTTAATACTCTTATGAAAGAAATAATCTCAGGGTTTACGCTCATCTGCCTTACCTTTTTAGGCCTCCTTGATTTAGGAATGAGACTATCAAGCTTTCCCTGCGAATCTTTCAAACACCTCTTCCATCTGTAAATGGTTGCTCTTGGTACACCAAAGGCTTCTACGGCAAGTCTTACACCATGCTTCTCTGAGAACTCAGTGACTTTTAACCTGAATTGAGCTTCCTCGCTCTTCGAGAACTTTGAAGCTCTTATCAATCTTTCCATGGTATCAGTATACAGAGGCAACAGTTTCTTAAATAACATATTTAACTCTCCTTTAATCTTTTCTAATCAGCAATTAGCTCAGCTGATTATTCTAAAAATAGTCTCATATGTATCGTAACTT
>JAIMJY010000194.1:0-400 GCA_020692945.1 Caldisericum sp.
AGGAAAACCTTTTAAAGAGAATAGCACCCGAGAAGAGATTTAAGGAGGAAATATTAAGGGCAATTAACTCAATCAAGAATTTTGATGATAAAGGGCTCAAAGTCAAGAGTGGTTTTACGACACAATTTATTTCAGGTGTGCTTGAAGAAACAGACTTTGATTTGTTGAAAAGGACAGTTATGCTTTATGACGAATTCAAACTGAGAAGAGCCTATTTTTCAGGCTTCTCTCCGGTTACTTATACTCCATTCGAGAATAAAACTGCCTGTCCTCTGATGAGGGAGCACAGGTTATATCAGGCAGATTTCCTTATGAGGCTTTACGGCTTCAAATTCACAGAGCTATCTTTTGATAATGGAAATCTTTCTCTTGAAAAAGATCCCAAGGAAATCTGGGCAGA
>JAIMJY010000194.1:465-607 GCA_020692945.1 Caldisericum sp.
CGGGTATCGGTGTAAAATC
Organism: Caldisericum sp.; assembly: GCA_020692945.1. Classification (GTDB taxonomy): domain Bacteria; phylum Caldisericota; class Caldisericia; order Caldisericales; family Caldisericaceae; genus JAIMJY01. Next base: position 485 of record JAIMJY010000194.1, read on the forward strand.
TGCCAGGCGAATCATTGAAGAGAGAAAGCAGTCATCTTTAAATGAAGATAAGTTAAAGAATATGAGAGTGGTGTTGAAGAGAGCTCATAAGTATGTCCTTGTATCAGGGAAAAAAATAAAATA
>JAIMJY010000194.1:837-1090 GCA_020692945.1 Caldisericum sp.
TTGTTTACTTTTTTATTCTCCTGCACTCCTTTCCTCTTTCCTGTCATTGGGCACTCCTTTATGGCAATCTTCTCTTTTCCTACTTTTCATTTTCCAGGAGGCTAAGTTTTTATACCCCTTTTTTACTTTTTTCTAATCGTACTTTTTTCAGTGATTATAGCCTACAAATCCAGTATTAATCAGCATTTCTCCTTAAATCTACAGATATGGGGTAAATTTCAAAACTTTAGGGTGAGGTGGTAGTTTATATCCT
>JAIMJY010000084.1 GCA_020692945.1 Caldisericum sp.
ACATGCAAAGAAGGTTCAGAAACATTTACCAGTAAACAATTTTGCCATTTTAATGGTAAAACAGCAAACGGTTTTAATGATAAACCAGTCTAAAAGTAATAAAAGCCATTTTTAACCTGTTAGTAACAATATATTTTGCTAAAAACACAAAAAACAGTATATATTTGAAAATGACCCGTTTCTAACGGTATATTTCGAGAGTAAAACATGCCTGTTTTTCAAAATTTAAACATTGTGAAAAAGTTTTTGTACTTTTCACTTGCGTTTTAGTTCGGTTGTAACAGGCTAAAACTAAATATATGCCATATTTGAGGATTATTCTAAAAAGTATTGTTACTAACGCACTAAAAAGTCGGTTTTTTAGTTTCAGAATTTTGCAGATTTATTCACATCAGTAAAAATTGCAAAGTCTTTTCTGCATAATTATCTGTTTTCAGGGATTTTGCTCAAATTTTGCTTCTAATCAACAAAAAACATCGACAGAGAGGCTCCTACATTGCAAAAGTTGGCTCTCCCAGGTATTAAACTATCTCCCTCAAAATCTTTCAAATTAGAGTCATCTTCATTGATAAAACTTTAAAAAATTATCTCTAAATTTTGTATTACTCCAAATACCATATTCTATAAGGGTTTTAAGCACTTTCAATTCTCTTTTTTGCCCTTCAGAGGGTATTGTAAGACTATTTGTTTCACTTTTCTCTTTTTTTTTCATAGGGGTTTTGTGAGGTAACTCCCCCTGAGGGTATAAAACTACCTCCTCAAAAAATTTTCTATTTAAGCATTGGGCTTGACGGTACATTTTTTATTTAAACTCTCAGTCTGACGGTATATTTTTTTCTCCCTATACCTTTCTAAATTCCTTCCAAGTTGGCCACTCCAAAACAACACTATCTTCACCTCTTCTAAGATAGAAATGAACCTTATTAAAGAGTGATTCTTTAAGGAGACTATCTAAGTTTTTGAAACCTTTTAATTTATCAATAGCAAATTTAGGAGGTGGTATTGCTTGCGAAGGCAATATTCCAAAAACAACAAGCAACCACAGTTCATCAATATTCTCCTTCTTATACTTTGGAGCCTCGGCAATTTTGGGATTAATTAAATTTATTAAGTCTTCCTCATCAAGGTCTACATTTTTCCCTTTCGACACATCCCAAAAAAGTAGAGATTTATATAAGTAGATAGATAACAAATACTTTTTCAACAAAGGGTAATTATCGGTAGGTTTCAAGTCAACGTACTTAAAATCCTTTTTGCCACTAATAGACTCAATTACGAATTTTATAAGATCATCAACAAATATTTTTACCTCTTTCTTCTTAGGGCGCACTAAATTATTAAAATAAAGAGTTCCTGTAATACCTTGCAAATTAATATTTTCTCTCACCTTCTCATTCACACGCTCCATTAATTGTTTATCAAATTCATCGGCAGCCCGGAATTTACTACCCTCTTTTGGTTTTGCACCAACCTGATAAGTTGTTAATTCGACTCCTACGACTCCTATAGTTTTTTCTCCAATCGTAAGTTCAGAATCAGGTCTCTCATTTACAATAACACGAGAACAAATGGCTTTTAATCCGGTAATTTCAAGAAACTCCTTCAAAAATCCTAACTCCTCTAATTTCTTTTTAGAACAAGGACCTTTAAACGTGACAATTTTAACAAACTCCTTTGGAAATCTCAACTCTTCCAATTTCTTATTATCCATCTTCTCCCTATACCCACATTTTTGGGCTGTACTCTCAAAACAAATTTTCCTCTCTAATGCACGCAAATGCCCCTAAAATGAAAAAGTGACCCCCTGAAAGTATAAAACATCAACCACCCTAAAGTCACCAAAAAATTTCCCCTTTTTCCTTCGCCTCTTTAATCATCTTTTTCTCTTCGATTTTCTCTTCAATTTTCTTTTTGATCATTTCTTTTCTCCATTCTGCATTCTCCTCTGCCTTTATTTTGCTATCTTCAATTAATTCTTCCAGAGTAAAAACTTTAAACTTAATTACCTCCCTTGGTTGTTCTTGCTGTAAAAACCTTGAGTAAGCATTCATAATCTTTTCTTTAACACGTATTCCTTTTTCTCCAGCTGGGGTTACAAAATAGAGCATAAAACCAGAGTCCAACGCCCCTTCTATAAGAGTCTCCTTCTTATTATAACGTTTAAATTTTCTCACAAAATCTTCTATCCCATTACTACCGGTTTCGACTTCAAAAATAACAGCATATGAGGAGTACGGGCGATCTTTACGATCTCTAAGTACAAAATCCGGTATAGGTATGTCTTTGAATGTTTTTCCAAGGTCTTCCTTTGCTCTACTCAACGTATATCCACTATACTTTTCTTCAAGATTTTTTTGTTCAAATCTTTTTCCCAGAAAAACTTTTCCTTTATACACGGCTTCATTATAAATATCTACAAACTTCCACCTCCCCCCGTCATCAAAATAATCAAACTTGCCGAAACCTCTAAAAATATAAGCAACAGTAAGTGCCAGAAGTTCTCTATGCTCTGAGTTTTTTGTCGGATCTCCTGTAAATGCCTTAACCCTCCTAAATTTTGCTTTAAGTTCAAAAACGGAAAAAGGATCACCAGCTTTTAAAACTCCCCTCGAAGTAAGCATATAGAGAGGCTTTTTCAATCTGCCGTCTGTTTTCACAAGTCCCAATTTTTTCAATTCAGGTATAAATGTTTTTATAACAGTATCCATGGTAGTACCTGAAGCAATTGCAATTGCGTGAGCATTAGCAACATCAACAACTTTTAAAAACCACAAGATAAGGCACTCCGCAGGGAACAGGTAAAAATTGATCGCTTCAACTTTGCTCATTTTCTTTTTTAGAAAGCTCCTTACTTTTTTTCTCACCATTTGCCTCCTTTAAGCAAATCTTTTGTCAGGCGTCTTCGCATGCTGTTTGCGTAGCCTGCTTAAAACTATTCTTACGCATTGCGCTCTTTCTGCAATGCTGGTATACCTAAGCGCAGAACCGCCGAGGTCGAGATTTTGTCTGCGAGTGCTCTTTTTACGAGCAGATACAAAATCCGACATTCGGCTCCCCTGACGGTCCGTTGCATTTGCGGATTTTTTCCTCGCACTCTTTTTGCAAGGAAAAAAAGGCAGGGGAGCCGAAGGCAAGGCGTTGTGCAAAAGTCCTTTTCGCACTGATTTTTCTGGCGCAGTCCAGAAAAATAGCCTTGCCGAGGCGGTTCTGCGCTTATCCTTATTCTTTAATTTTCTTCTTATTTCAATCATTCTAATATTATATATAAAAATTGCATTTTTAAAAGTTTCAGATATACGAATTATATCCATACATTTAAAGTATTATAAAACCTAAATTCTTCCTTTCTTGAAAACTCTTGAAAATTTTGACCCCTATTTTTGGAGCAAAAGCTATTATTAGACTATTCTCATTCCCACGAAGGCAATATAATTTTATAATTTTGTGATAATATAATTTTTTATTTTTATCATCTACTACAAAACTTTTCTTTCACAGTTTTGTTTTGGTTTTTTTTGCTCGTCGCTCCCAAAGAAGCAGGAGCAAAAAAATTGAGAGCAAAGCTCTCCTGTTGCTTGCAGTAGAAAAACAAAACAACGACAAATACCCCTCACATTCTGAAACTGACCTTGCTGTTCTCGCCCCCAGGGGCAAGACCGTTAAGGTGTTATGCTGAAGCGTTCATATTTGAAAAGATCTCTCTGTTTATTTTGCGCTTGCCGGGCCCTGCCCGAGGCGCAAGCATAGCAATTGCACCTACTCGCCGGACTCGATGACGGCGCGGGTGGTATATTTAAAAGCAAAAGATTTTACAAGATCGCTCTTAAGAAAAATCAAAGCAGCATCTTCCGCAAACGAAATAATTTCGTTTTTACCTGTGGATAACTTTCCTGCCTCTTTTCGCCTTCTACACCAGTTGATAGTTGTGTTTTTTCCACAACGGCGGAATCCGCCGTTGTGTTTCTAACACATGTGCAATATCTGCAGTTGTTCGATTTTGTCTTGCTTTTCCACTTGCCATTGCTAATGCTTATCAGCTTTTATGCAGTATGTGTTTATCGGGATTTATCTTAAAAACTTGCAGTTTTTCTAAAATAAGCATTTACTAAATGCCCGAATGCATCACTTTGAAATTTGAGGGGGTTTTGGAGGGGTAATTTTAAACATTTGAGGGCAGGTGTTCGTCCTGCCCTATTTTGCTTTCTTGTGATAGTCAGTTTAACTGTATCTCAAGTTTTGTGTTAAGAGCCTCTGCAAGTCGTGAAACAAACTCCAATGTGGGATTGATGTTACCTCTCTCAAACCTTGCTATAGCAGATTGACTTGTTCCCATTTTCTCTGCTAATTCTTTCTGTGACATATTCCTTTTATTTCGTAATTCAATTTCCTTTTTGATTAAACTATACACTGGTTCAAGTTTATAATACTCTTCCCTGAATT
>JAIMJY010000085.1:0-97 GCA_020692945.1 Caldisericum sp.
GTTTAAATCGCACTATGTAGTATGGAAACTATTGGCCGGCTGAAACGTCCGGCTTCAAAAAAAAGTTTAAATCGCACTATGTAGTATGGAAACTATT
>JAIMJY010000085.1:130-3644 GCA_020692945.1 Caldisericum sp.
TGTTTAAATCGCACTATGTAGTATGGAAACAAGAATACTCGGGCGAAAAGAAAAGTTGCGTGAAGGTTTAAATCGCACTATGTAGTATGGAAACAAAAATCCTGATAAAGTGCTTCCACCAACTCTTCTTTGTTTAAATCGCACTATGTAGTATGGAAACTGTCTTCCTTTGTTATGAGTCCTTTCTCGTATTTGTTTGTTTAAATCGCACTATGTAGTATGGAAACAAATTTATGCGGGTTGAAATGCCCCGCTTTAAAAAAAGTTTAAATCGCACTATGTAGTATGGAAACATGGCTGAAAGAGATTGTTGATTCACCTGTCAAATTCTGTTTAAATCGCACTATGTAGTATGGAAACTATAAAAATCATGCTCTATGTCTTTCTTTTCGCCGAGTTTAAATCGCACTATGTAGTATGGAAACTCTCGTCATATCTCTTTTCTTCTTCCTGTTTTTCTGCATCTGTTTAAATCGCACTATGTAGTATGGAAACATTTCATTTCACTTTTTATACATAAAAAGACCTTTGGTTTAAATCGCACTATGTAGTATGGAAACTCCTTTCCAAAAGGAACGAAATAAAACATTTTACTTGTTTAAATCGCACTATGTAGTATGGAAACACATAAATAAAATGAGAAAAATGTGTGGTAATGGAAGTTTAAATCGCACTATGTAGTATGGAAACCAAACACGAACCATACTTTCCCACAAAAGTTCATTTGTTTAAATCGCACTATGTAGTATGGAAACTTGTTTTTGCCTTCCCGTAGTATTCACCCCACTGTTTAAATCGCACTATGTAGTATGGAAACTAAAAACAACAACGGGGAAATAGTAGAAGTGTCATATGTTTAAATCGCACTATGTAGTATGGAAACTGACATATTAAAATATAAATGTAAGAAAATAAAATATGTTTAAATCGCACTATGTAGTATGGAAACATTATTTTTTTCCCTATCCTTCAAGCCATTCTTTCACGTTTAAATCGCACTATGTAGTATGGAAACCATACAAGACCTCGCACCTGCAAAGCTGACAGAAGCGTTTAAATCGCACTATGTAGTATGGAAACTTTTAAAGCCGGACAATTCAGCCGGCATAAAATATAGTTTAAATCGCACTATGTAGTATGGAAACTTGAAGCGGGACGTTCAGCCCGCATAAAATATATAAAAGTTTAAATCGCACTATGTAGTATGGAAACCAGGTTCCAGAAATTCAGTTATTTTTCCATTTTCATCTGGTTTAAATCGCACTATGTAGTATGGAAACAAGAAAGGTTAGCAAATCTGTATTCCAAAATTAGTCATGTTTAAATCGCACTATGTAGTATGGAAACTTATATGATCAAAAAAATCTGATCAACCACAAGAAGGTTTAAATCGCACTATGTAGTATGGAAACGTGCATGGCTTTCAACTGTTCGCTCTGGTGGGGCACGTTTAAATCGCACTATGTAGTATGGAAACAGAAGATTGCTAATGGTCTGTTGAAAAGGTCTTCTGTTTAAATCGCACTATGTAGTATGGAAACGTTTATGTCAAAAAAGGGTTCTTTTTTTGTCAAAAAAGTTTAAATCGCACTATGTAGTATGGAAACACCATTATAAAGCAGTTTTTTTTGTAGGATATAGCACCGTTTAAATCGCACTATGTAGTATGGAAACCCGTATACATATAAATCACCATCACCGTATGCAGATGTTTAAATCGCACTATGTAGTATGGAAACAGCATAATCCGTCATAATTTATTCTCCTTTTAATAGCAGTTTAAATCGCACTATGTAGTATGGAAACCTTATTCTTTGCTTCTTCATTGCAGCCTAAATTTTCGTTTAAATCGCACTATGTAGTATGGAAACGAAGAGGCAAAAGAAGCAATTGCTCTCCAACTCTGGTTTAAATCGCACTATGTAGTATGGAAACATAATAAATTCCCTTGCTTCCTTTTCCGAGAACCCATGTTTAAATCGCACTATGTAGTATGGAAACGGAAATACTACCTCAAAATGATATTCGCCTGTGGATGTGTTTAAATCGCACTATGTAGTATGGAAACTATATAATATTATTCCTATCAAACATAAATCTAAAGTTTAAATCGCACTATGTAGTATGGAAACTTTATTTTATCATCCTTATCCCTGCAACCACGTTTAAATCGCACTATGTAGTATGGAAACTAAAAAAAGCAAAAGAGAAAAAAGCAATAGAAGGTTTAAATCGCACTATGTAGTATGGAAACTCGAATAGCAAAGGATAGTGTCTGATGTCGTGTATAGTGTTTAAATCGCACTATGTAGTATGGAAACGAAAAAGGAGACAAAATTGCACTTGTGTGCGAAGAAAGTTTAAATCGCACTATGTAGTATGGAAACGACATTGACAGAATTGAAATGGGACCAAAAGAGGAGGTTTAAATCGCACTATGTAGTATGGAAACAAAAGAATAGAGAAGAAAAACAAAAAGGAGATAGTGGTTTAAATCGCACTATGTAGTATGGAAACAAAACGGAGAGGAAAAACAATTTTTCACAAGCTCAAGTTTAAATCGCACTATGTAGTATGGAAACAATTGTAGGTGTTCAGAGGTCAGCAATACCAAGAGAGGTTTAAATCGCACTATGTAGTATGGAAACTATAAATGCTCAACGAATAGAGGTTCAAGAGAAAATGGGTGTTTAAATCGCACTATGTAGTATGGAAACGATGAATGGCTAAAGGTTTTAGATGAAAAAATATATGTTGTTTAAATCGCACTATGTAGTATGGAAACAATATAAATATAAATACAAATATAAAATGAAAAGAAGTTTAAATCGCACTATGTAGTATGGAAACCTTGCTGTTCCAATGTCATTTCCATCGAGAGCGTGTCCGGTTTAAATCGCACTATGTAGTATGGAAACCACAATAGACAATCTAATTCCAGTGTTGGAAAAGACAGTTTAAATTGCACTATGTAGTATGGAAACACAACAATAATATAATTGCTATCAATCTTGGTGAAAAGTTTAAATCGCACTATGTAGTATGGAAACAGGAAGATGACAGCGGAAGACAAAAAAAGAGAGATTGAGTTTAAATCGCACTATGTAGTATGGAAACCAAATTATAGTTGTCATTTTACTTATTTTAGATTACGTTTAAATCGCACTATGTAGTATGGAAACGATTATATTTTATGGTTTTAAAGGTAATGGTATGGTAATGTTTAAATCGCACTATGTAGTATGGAAACAAAAATACTGGAATAAAAAGAAATATGCGGTAAAAGTGTTTAAATCGCACTATGTAGTATGGAAACATAAAAAAGAAACCTGCTTGTTTGTAGTTAGTTAAGTTTAAATCGCACTATGTAGTATGGAAACTAAAAGATCTTCCAAGATTGATAAATTCTCTACCTTGTTTAAATCGCACTATGTAGTATGGAAACAATTTAAATAAATAAAAAATATATAAAATGGCAACAAGTGTTTAAATCGCACTATGTAGTATGGAAACA
>JAIMJY010000085.1:3682-3796 GCA_020692945.1 Caldisericum sp.
AAATCGCACTATGTAGTATGGAAACTTTCTCAATCTTCTTCATATTCATCCCCCTCCCACAGGTTTAAATCGCACTATGTAGTATGGAAACTATATTTTATATTTTATTTTTAT
>JAIMJY010000085.1:3809-4371 GCA_020692945.1 Caldisericum sp.
TTAAATCGCACTATGTAGTATGGAAACGCTAACAGATGCACCGTCTGATGCAGGCACAACAACCGTTTAAATCGCACTATGTAGTATGGAAACTGTCATTATACATCTCGATATTGTTCATTCGGGATTCGTTTAAATCGCACTATGTAGTATGGAAACGATTTCCCAAGTTTTTTGGTCTATTATATCAAGTATGTTTAAATCGCACTATGTAGTATGGAAACTTTTCTTAACGCAACTTTTTCTTTCGTTTTAAATTTGTTTAAATCGCACTATGTAGTATGGAAACTTTAGATGAACTCCATGATCTGTTCCTAAATTATCGCGTTTAAATCGCACTATGTAGTATGGAAACGAAATAAGATTTGGATAACAAAATATTAAAACAAAAAGTTTAAATCGCACTATGTAGTATGGAAACTAAATATCAGTGTCAGAATTATAGCACACCCGATTCAGATGTTTAAATCGCACTATGTAGTATGGAAACTTACCCGCTTCTGTGACGCATTTCAAAAACTTCTGCTTGTTTAAATCGCACTATGTAGTATGGAAACACTAA
>JAIMJY010000195.1 GCA_020692945.1 Caldisericum sp.
GAGAATGGAATATTTGGATTCGTTCTTATTTCAAAGTTTGTAGTACTAGTAAACCAGTACACAACATGTTCTACATTTCCACCATACACTCCATGATGACCATTAATTGTAACTTTTTCAAGAACCCCACCTGTTTTCTTTATTGTTTCAATAGCAGAGTCTATCCTCAAATCACTTTCCTGAATCGAACTATTTGGATATTCCATTAATATTATTGCTCCACTGTCTATAATGTTATCAAAGCTCATATCCTGAGTAGGTTTCTTATCTGAGTAAATCACATAAAGAAAATTGTTTTCTTTGATCAGCTTAACTAAAGTAGGTTCTCCAAGTAAACTTGGTAAAACTACCTTAAAAGGAAGTTTAGATTGAGCCTCATTTATAGTTACTTCTTTACCATTTAACGGTTCCGAATATGGACGAAGTTCATTAAATTCATCTACTATTAAGAGAGATTTACTATTAATAAGTAAATGACCAGCTAAACTCACCAGGATGATAATGCTAATAAGACTTAGCAAGATTATATTTCTCTTTTTCATTCCACACCCCCTTTTTATGGATTACCTTTTGCCCACCACTCGGTGTCGCTAATCTTTGTGTAGTAATAAGGCGAGTCTTTATAGAGTGAAATATTAGAAAAGTTATACCAATATAAACCTTGAGTAGCATATCTCATGTTCCAAAAGTGGTAGTTCATTTGATTAAGATTATCATGGGATTCAGATTCTCCACGTGCCTTTCCACTTTCCTTTGCATAGCCTGATTCTTGAAGAAGAATTGTCGAATCTCTAAAGGCTACCATAGTTCCAGGAGTAGGATCAGGATACTGAGTCATTAAATAAACACCGTATTCATGGTTTTGTCCTGTTGGTGCAGAACCTAAATCTTGGAAAAAGTAATTACCCAACAACACTCGATCGTAATAATACCGAGGACTTGAATAAAAATTGCTATTTGGATTGAGTCCTTGATAGAAGCCGGTTGCAAACCAATTATTACCTGCGTGTTTTGCTACAAAAGAGGCACATACACTTTGACCATTTAATGTAACGCTATTAGTCACTTCATAGCCTCTTGCTCCAAATTGAGTTGGCATAGCTCCAGTAACA
>JAIMJY010000086.1 GCA_020692945.1 Caldisericum sp.
CTGGGGTGGCAAACACCTACATTGTCATTTGCAATGGGGCTTCATGTGGGGACTTTCTTTGCAGTATTATTTTACTATTTTAAAGACGTCATTAAACTCGTAAAAGGGCTTCTTTCAATATTTAAAAAGGTGCGTACCCCGGAGGAGATTTTTTACCTTAGATTACTTGTTTATATTATTATTGCTGCAATTCCTGCAGGGATAATGGGAGTAATATTTTCAAAGAAGGTTGAACAACTATTTTCAAGTCCTCGACAAGTTTCATGGCTGTTCTTTCTCACCGCTTTTATACTTTTCCTTGCAAGTTTCGATTTTTCAAAAGAACAGGCTTCCTTAAGAAATATTTCACTCAAAAACTCTATATCTGTTGGGCTTATGCAAATCGTATCACTTTTACCAGGGGTTTCGCGTTCTGGCTCAACGATTGCAGGAGGCGTTTATTCGGGAATGCAGCGTGAAGATGCAGCAAGGTTCTCCTTCTTGCTTTCTATTCCCATAATTTTTGGAGCAGGTATTTTTGAGTTAAAGGATATGCTTAATGCATCAGTTTCAGGAGTATCCAACATTGAACTTCTAATAGGTTTCTTAGTGGCCTTTATCGTAGGTCTTCTTTCTATCAAGCTTTTCTTCTCGTTAATCAAAAAAACCAGGTTCTATGTTTTCGCAATTTATTGTATAGTAATTGGAATAATAGGGCTCATATTTACATAAAGGGGGTGGATTTAATGTTTAAAACAGTTGTCTTTCCTTATGATTTTTCAAGCTTTAGCGAAAGCGTTGTGCCTTATGTTAAAAAAATGAAAGATGCTGGTACTGAAACTGTTGTAATTGTGTCGGTGATTGAATATGAAAGTTTTGTCCCTAGGCCTGTTTCTAAAGAGCTTGAGTTAAGAGAGTACAAAGAAAAAAATAAAGAACGCCTTGAATATGTCAAGAAAGAGATTGAAAGCGAGGGCCTGGCAGTGAAAATAATAGTTGATTATGGAGTTGCCTCAAAAGTAATTTCAAAAGTAGCATTAGATGTTAATGCAGATTTAATTTTAATGGGTTCCCTTGGAACGGGGTTTTCTCATAGCTTGCTTGGAAGCACAGTACAAAACGTGCTTAAAATCTCCCAGGTTCCTGTGCTTATCGTACCTGCGCATTGAAGAAATTTTTAAAAAGACTTTTATTCCCTGAAAACATCCAATTCGAAAAGATTCCGCAAAATGAATTTTCGATTCCTGGCCCAAGTAATATCGGTGTCTATTTCCATATTCCTTTTTGCCTTTCGCTTTGCCCTTATTGTCCCTATAATAAAATCAAGTATGATAGCAATTTGGTTAAACCTTATTTAAATGCTCTTTTGAAGGAAATTGAGCAAATTGCAAGGCTGGGTGATTTTGAAAGTATTTCCTCAATCTATTTTGGAGGAGGAACTCCCACTTTAATGGTAGAGCATTTTGGTGATTTGCTCGAACATTTAAGCAAGTTCTTCAAAATAGAAGGTGATATTTTCATAGAGACAAGCCCTTATGATATAACAGAAGAGAAGCTTAGATTGCTTAAAAAATATGGATTTTCTGGAATCAGTTTAGGTGTTCAATCTTTTCAGGATAAATTTCTTAGATCAATCGGTAGAAAATACACCTCAAAAGAAGCTTACCATTCAATCGAATTGACAAAGAAATATTTCGATAACATTAACATTGATCTTATGTTTGCTCTTCCCAATGAAATGCTTTCAGATTGGGAATTTGATCTCAAAGAGGCTCTGCGTGTAGGAGTAGAGCAGATTACAGCATACCCACTGTTCACTTTTCCCTATTCATCGGTTGGAAAATTTAAAAACATTAGAGAAGTAAAAGTACCTAACTTTTTAATCCGTAAAAAAATGTTTGAAATGCTTTATGACTATTCAGTCTCCTCAGGTTATCAACCTGTCTCCGTGTGGGGATTCAAGAAAGGAGAGCATCATGAGTACTCTTCGGTGACGCGAGGTGACTATATAGGTTTTGGTGCAGGCGCCGGGACAAAAGTCCCAGGTTGGTTTTACTTGAATACTTTCGATGTCGATCATTATATCAAAAAGATAAACCAGGGAAATTTTGCAGAGGTTGTTAAAATGGATTTCACAGAAAAAATGGACAATCTCTTCTGGCTTTATTGGAGAATTTATGAGACAAGAATCCCAAAAGAAGAGTTTCAAATAAAGTTTGAAAAAGATAAAAAAGTGAAGTTCCTTGTTAACTTGTTGAAACTTTTTGGAATGGCATGTGACGAAGGGAATTATATTCAATTAACAAAAAGAGGAATGTTCTATGTTCATCTTCTTCAGAATCAATTTGCACTGAACTATATCGAGAAAGTCTGGAGTAGAATGCTTGCCGAGAGCGAGCCAGATAAAATTTCTTTAGACTAGTTTGAGGCAAATATCCTGGGTTCAGCAACAAATTATTTGTCACAAGCTGTTACAGCGTTTATTCTTTTGTAACCTGCGCTTCTTTTCAGCAGGTTTACTCCTCTGGAATCCACTGAAATGATCTTGGATTACAGAAAAATAAACCCCTAATCTTTATCATGGGGTTCTTTTTCTATCTCTACAATGCCTGATACCTCTAATGAGGCACCGAGTGGAAGCGCATTTACTCCAATTGCAATCCTTGAATGCTTACCAGCTTCCCCGAAAATCTCAACTAATAAATTTGAAACCTCGTTTAACACTTTTGGCTGGTCGGTAAAATCGGGAGTACTGTTAATAAAGCCCTCTATCTTTACAACTCTTTTTATTTTATCAAGGTTTCCTATTGATTCTTGGATGTTTGCAAGCATCGTTAGGACAACAATTCTGCCTATTTCTTTTGCATCCTCCAAAGAAAGATCTTTACCAAACTTTCCCGTCAAGGGCTTCCCGTCTTTTGCAGGAATAATTCCCGATAAGAACAGCAAGTTACCAGAAATAAGACAAGGAACATAAGCCCCAAGTGCCTTTGATGGTTTAGGCAAGCTCAAACCAAGCCCAGATAGTTTTTTTGTTATCTCCATCCTTTCCTCCTTCAAAATTCATTATGTTTTTAATCCTCTGGAACCTACTGAAGAAGAGCGTGGGTTACAGAAGAGTAAGTCTGCACTCTTTCTCAGTAGACTACTTTGGAACGACATATCCAAATTTTTTAAGTTTATTTTCAAGTTTTGGCCAATCTTCTTCAACTCTTACGGTGAGCTCAAGATAAACTTGCTTCTTTAACGCCTGTTCAATTTCAAATCTGGCAAAGCTCCCAATTTTTTTGATCATCGTGCCCTTCTTTCCTATCAGAATTCCCTTTTGAGATTCTCTTGAAACATAGATAACTGCATTTACGTAGAGCACTCCGTTCTCTCTTTCTTTGATTTCTTCAATATTCACTGCGGTAGTATAAGGAAGCTCTTCCTGCAAAAGAATAATGATTTTCTCTCTTATTATTTCAGCAATCCGAAGCTCGAGAGTGAGGTCTGTTACCTGCCCTTCAGGGAAATATTCAGGACCCTCAGGCAAGTACTCAATTGTTTTATCAATTAAATTTTGCACATTCTTGCCTGTTAAAGCAGAGATTCCAACCACTTGATTAAATTTAAACACATTTGTGAATTCTTCTCCCGTTTGTTGAATTTGTTCCGACCCATACTTATCAGTTTTATTTATTACGAGGAATACTGGTGCCTTCTGTTTTTTGAGGATTTTAAATAGCTCTGGATACTCTTCTCCAAGGTAGTCTCCAACCTCGACGAGTAGGTAAACGAGGTCGGCTCCTTCAAGACTGCTCACCGCAAGGTTGACCATATATTTATTGAGGGCGCTTTTTGCAAGGTGAAACCCAGGAGTATCAGCAAAAATTATTTGAGCATCCTTCATGTGTTTTACTCCAAGAACCCTGAACCTCGTTGTTTGTGGCTTTGGCGTTGCAATTGAAATTTTGCTCCCTATGACATAATTTATAAGTGTAGATTTGCCTACGTTTGGCCTTCCAAGTATCGTCACTAAGCCGCTTTTCACTTTTCCTCCTCGAATAATTGTATCATAAGTAGCCCAAACTCAAAACTTCTTAATATTTTAAAAAATGTTATTATATATTATACACATATTTAGGAGGTAATTATGTACGAAGTAGTAACTGCTTCAACGCTTAAAAAAGACCTGCTTGGCATTTTAAAAAAAGCAGAGGGTGGAGAGTCATTTCTTGTCATTAGAAAAAGCAAACCCTCGGCATATCTCATTAACGCCGAAGACTTTGAGTCACTTCTTGAAACAGTGAAGCTCTGCAACAACAAAGATTTTCTTAAAAAGCTTGCCAAAGAAGATGAAAAGTAATCCACTGAAAAAGAGTATGAATTACAGAGGAGTAAATCCACTGAA
>JAIMJY010000011.1 GCA_020692945.1 Caldisericum sp.
TTTTTATATTTCCCTACTTTTATGAGACGCCTTTGTACATCAACTTGACTATAATAGCTTTTCGTGTAAAATATCAATTGCTAAACGGGGGCCCGTAGCTCAAAGGTGGAGCGGTTGGCTCATAACCAATTGGTTCTTGGTTCGAATCCAAGCGGGCCCACCACTTTTGGAGGTATGAATGTATATTAGATTGCTTTGGGAACTTGAACAAAAGAATAAATTAACGCAACAGAAAGAAGCGAGGGTTAAAGAAATTCAGGAAGAACTTAAGATGGTAGACGAAATTAAATCTCTTGAGGATCAGATTGCCGAGACTAAGTCATTGTTGGAGAGTTTTCTTAAGCGGAAAAGAGAGATTGAAAACGAAAAGGAATCAAACGACGTCCAGCTTAAAAGCATAATTGAAGGCCTTGATAACAATAAGTTCAAAAGTGCAAAGGAATTGAAGGTAGCTAAGAAGAATCAAGAAAACCTTTTAGCAAAAGGAGAAGAGATTGAACATAATTGGCAATTTGTCCTTGGCGAAATCAAAGAGAAAGACGAACGCATTTCGATGCTCAATACAAAAATTGAAGAGTATCTTAAGACAATTAACAGAATTCAGCATGAGTACGATGAGTTGGAAAAAGAAATCGTGAGAGAAAGTGGAAAGTTTAAAAAGGAATTTGAAGAGAAGACTAAAGATATTTCGTTTAACATATTGCACAGATATCTTGAAATACTCGAGCAGTTTCCTCATGGAGCTATAGCAACAGTTGAACATGGGCATTGCTCTTATTGTGGTGCACAAGCACCTTTAGAGGTCCTTGAACACTTGAAAGAGCACTTAAGCGAGGAAATTGTTCAGTGTGAAGTATGCGGTAAAATACTTTATTCTCCAAAAGATAGTAAATAAGCCTTAAGTAAGGAAAGTGATCGCAGGGTTTTTATACCCTGAGGAAAGTCCGGACTCCTGGGAGCAAGGTGCTTGGGAAATCCAAGTGGGGGCGACCCTAAGGAAAGTGCCACAGAAAATAGACCGCTTGCAACTTGCAAGTAAGGGTGAAAAGGTAGTGTTAGAGACTACCGGTAGCTTTGGCGACAGAGTTACGCATGGTAAACCCCGCCTGGAGCAAGGCCAAATAGGATAGCGAAAGTAAGCTCCTGCTGTGCTATCGGGTTGGCCGCTTAGATAAATGATCACGACCTTTTATAGGATACAGAATCCGGCTTACTCGTTACTTAAGGCAAAGTTAAATTTTCACCACAAATAGTATTGCAAAAAAAACGATATTTTATATATTATAAGCGGTAAATATCGTAACTTTGTTTTCTTCTGTTTAATAGTGCATAGAATGCTATTTTTGAGAAAAAGGATAAAAGTGCTTTTTGCAAGTTTTATTGGTTACTAAATCGGGGCGTGGCGCAGTTTGGTTAGCGCACCTGCATGGGGTGCAGGGGGTCGGAAGTTCGAATCTTCTCGCCCCGACCATTTCGGGATGTGGCTCAGCTTGGTAGAGCGCTTGGTTCGGGACTAAGAGGTCGTGGGTCCGAATCCCACCATCCCGACCAAATTCAAAGATAGGAGGAAAAATTGGGACAGGAAGAAGCGCCACTTTATGAAGCAGTAAAGGAATATGTCAAAAGGGATATGGTACCTTTCCATATGCCAGGGCATTCTCAAGGAAAAGGTGCACCAAGAGTTCTAAAGCAGCTTTTTGGAGCCAAGTTTTTCGATTTTGATCTCACTGAAGTATCAGGTCTTGACTATCTCCACTATGCACATGGGGTTATAAGAAAAGCAGAGGATCTGGCTACAGAGCTTTATGGTACAAGGTCCACATTTTTCCTTGTAAATGGCACTACCGCAGGCATACATGCAATGATTCTTTCTACGTTGAAAAAAGGTGAAAAGATAATCATAGGCAGAAATTCTCATCGTTCAGTAATCGGCGGTATAATTGAATCTGGTGGAGTCCCTGTCTTCGTTCAGCCAGAATTTAATGAAGAATTTGGCATTATTACAAATCTTACCCCTGATTCATTGGCTAAATCCATAAAAGAAAATCCTGATGCAAAAGCTGTTCTGATAACTTCACCAAATTATTACGGTTTTCAGGGTAGAGTTAAAGAGATGATAGATTTAGCCCACAAGCATAATCTTTTCGTCCTTATTGATGAGGCTCATGGTGCTCATTTCCCTTTCAACACCAAGTTCCCTAAATCTGCAATTAGATATGGTGCGGACCTTGTTGCACAAAGCGCCCATAAGACTCTTCCAACGCTTACTCAAACTTCCTTTCTCCATGTAGTCTCAGATAAAGTCAACATTGACAGAGTAGAACAGGTGCTTGGTCTCATAGAAAGTTCAAGCCCATCGTATATTTTCATGATTGCAATGGATATTGCTCGCCGTGAAATGGCGCTTCACGGGGAAGAGTTGTGGGATAAGGTAATAAATATTAGCAATTATGCTCGAGAAGAAATTTCAAAAATTCCTGGCTTTAAGGTCACTTCAAGTGCTATTATTAACGGCAACGATATCAATGCATTTGATCCTATTAAAATTACAATAAATGTTCAGGAGCTAGGTTACTCTGGTTTTGAGTTTGAGTCATATCTCAATGACTGCAATATTGAAATTGAGCTTTCTGATCTTCAAAATGTGCTTTTATTTGTTACATTGGGAACGAGAGTAAAAGATGTTGATGAGTTAATATCTGTGCTAAAGAAAGTCCCTGCAAAAAAACACAAAAGCTCTGTCAAGTTGCCTAAATTCCCGGTTGCAAGCAGGTTCCTTATGTCTCCGAAAGAGGCATTTGACAGTGAATATGAGACGATTGACCTTTTAGAGAGTGTTGGAAGAGTAAGCTGGGGAATTGTTGCTCCCTATCCCCCTGGTATCCCTGTGTTTGTGCCTGGGATGGAAATTAGTAAAGAGTCTGTATGGTTTGTTGACGAAGTTTTTAAGAAGGGTGGACTTGTACAGGGGTCAATTAATAAAGGCCATAGTATAATGGTCAGAGTTGTTAAGCGGTAGAGGTGTTTTATGAAAGAGACTGATTTGTTAAACACGATTAAGCAGAGTGAAGATGAGGCTCAAGGGATTATTGACAATGCCTCGTTAGCAATGAATAAACTCCTAAAGGATTTTGAAGAAGAGAAAGAAAGTATTATTAATGATTTTAAGGAAAAAATCGAGAAAGAGATTAGAGAGAAAAAATTACTCCTCGAAAAACAGTTTGAAGAGAGCTTAAAAAAAATAGAAAATGAGCAAAAAGAAATAGTTAAGAATCTAAAAAATAAATCCAAGATGAAGGTTGACTCTGTTGTGCAGGGACTTGTTAATAAGATACTGGAGTTAGAATATAATGGCAATAGAAAAAATTAAGAAAGTCTTAATTGTAGGAGAGAAGGAAAAAGAGCTACAAGTCCTTAGTAATCTTTTTAACCTTAGTCTTGTGCACATTGATAAGTTTGATTCGGGGACTCTAAATGATATCGGTCATTTTACAAGTGCTTCTCCTTCTAAATCCTTTGAAGATGATTCTCATAAGATTGATGCCATATTATCCATTTTTAAGATTTTTGGACTTGGAAGTAAAGGGTTCTTTCAGTCATTTTTCCCTGAAGATATCTCTGTTTCCAGGATAGATTTTGAAAGAATAACAAAAACATTTGGCCTTGACGGGATTTATGGAGAAGCCATTACCTTAAATAATCGTTACGATGCCCTCACCGAAGAGGAAGTGTTATTATCATCAGAAAGAGGTTTTTTGCTTCTCTTTAAAGACTTTCCTTTCCAATATTCCATCCTGCAAGGCACCGAGAATACTAAGTCTTTCCTTGGCACATTAAAATCCAAAGATCTTATTCGTTTTGAAGCGAACGAAAAATCTTTTCTTGATGGCATTTACTTTTTTGCTTTTAATATAACTAAAACTAAATCGAGCGTTTTTGCTCTATACCTTAGCGAAGATGAGTCCAAAATGCAGGAACTTGTAAAGACTTATGGAATTGAGCGTGTTGCTCCTCCTAATAATGTTTTAGGCTTTAACAATGAGGAGGTTTCGCGTGTTAGTGCTCGCCTAAGAGAAATCGAACAACAGAAAAACATTATAATTTCAAAAATCAAAGAACTTTACGAAATTAGAGTGGAACTCATTATTTACAGCGATTTTATCCAATCTCTTAAAAACAAAGAAGAGTCTCTTTCTAATTTTATTAACGGAAAAGAGGTATTTGTTCTTAAAGGATTTGTGAAACAAAGAGAAGTCCACAAAATTTTGAAAGTGGAAGAATCTGGTGATTGTCATGTTTTCCTATCTGACCCTGAGCCGACTGATTTCGTCCCTGTATCCCTTGCCAATAACCCTATTTTTAAACCTTTTGAGATGCTTATCGGTCTATTTGGGGTTCCTTCTTATAACAATATCGACCCTACTCCAATCGTTGCAATTTTTTTCTCTACATTCTTTGGTATTGCACTTGGAGATGCTTTCTATGGCCTAATCCTTGCCCTTTTCGGTTTTTATTTCTTGCGTAAGTACAGAGAAAATCAGGGTGCTAATAAATTCTTCTCTATTCTTCTGTACGGAGGCATTACCTCAATAATCGTTGGAGTTCTTACTGGCTCATTTGCTGGCAACTTCCTTTCAGTGTATTTTCCAAATTTTGTGCTTACGAAAGCCCTTGAGAAAACTACGCTTATTAACACAGGCTCTCCTGACGGTTCAGTAAAGTTCCTTATCTTTGCTCTGGGAGTAGGGATTTTGTCGCAATTGATTGGAATTCTCTTAAGCATTATAGTTAAACTAAAGAACAAAGATTACCTAAATGCTATTTTTAATGGACTTGGATGGTTACTTTTATTTCCAGGTCTTATTCTATTGCTTGTTTTAAGTAAAGTCCCTTCCTTGAAGATGTTTGATAATTTTCTTATTGTAGTGGGGTTATTCCTTGTTTTAGCTGGTGGATGGATTTCAATTAGAACTCCAATTTTTAAGCCTATAGCTTCCCTGGTTAATCTGTACGGGATTAGGAGTTCTTATGGAATTTCTGGTTTTCTTGGCGACGTGCTTTCGTATCTCAGACTTTTCGCTCTTGGCCTCAGCAGCTCAATCCTGGCATCCTCTTTCAACTTAATGGCGAGAGTAATTGGGAATCTCTTTGGTAATTTTGGAATAGTACCGGTTGTGTTGATTTTAGTTGCAATGCATTCGCTTGCTTTTGTGATGAATATTCTTGGGGCATTCATTCACTCAATGAGATTGAATTTTCTCGAGTTTTTCGGAAGGTTTTATGATACAAGTGGTAATCAGTTCAAGCCCTTAGGATTTGATTTTAAGAATATTAGAATTAAGAAAGAATAGGAGGTATTTGAAAAATGAACACAGGAATTAGTCCGTTGAACAACGGTCCGTTATGGGTTGCTGCAGGTGCTGCAATCGTTGCAGCCCTTGGTGCAACTGGTTCGGGATTAGGAATTGGCAGAACTACAGCTCATGCTGGTGGCATTCTTTCAGAGAAGCCAGAACTTTTTGGAAAAATGCTTGTTGTTATGGCTTTACCTGGGACTCAGGGTTTCTACAGTCTTGTTATTGCTTTCTTGATGATGCAGTTTTTCGGTTTCATCGGAGGGAATCCTCAGGCAACGATAGGACAAGGGGTAGCAATTTTTATTCTTGGAATTGTAGTTGGGTTTGATGAATTTAAGACTGCATTAGACCAGGCTCATTCAGCGCTTGGAGCGCTTGACCTTGTTGCCAAAAGGCCAGAGGAAGGCGGAAGAGCAATACTTCTTCCAGCTCTTGTGGAGACTTATGCAATCCTTGGTCTTCTTGTTGCAGTTCTTTTGATACTCTGGATAAGTAAAAAACCTTTTTAGCATGAGTATAGAAAAAGTCCAGGAAAGAATAATTACGATTGCTAAAGAGAAAGCATCTCAATTAATTGCAGAAGAAGAGAAGAAAATCTCTTTAGACAGAGAAGTTTTTCTTGAAGGTGTGCGAAGGGAATTTATTAATATAAAAGAGAAACGTTTAGCAGAGCTTGAGATGGAATTCAAACGAAAAGTTGATAAAGAGCACCTCAAAACCGATAGAGAGATTCTATTTACAAAAACGGCAATTTTAAATGATGTTTTTGAAAACGCTCTTAATACATTAGTTAGCATTTCCGCTGATGTATATTTAAATTTCCTCAAAAAGCTCCTTTTAAGAGATGTTATCAAAGAAGGCTGCGAAATATTTCTTAACAAAAATGATTACGAGCGAGTTTGTAAGGAATTGATGCGGTTTGTAGAAAGCAAGTTTGGCAAAAACGTTTCCTTAAACAAAACTACTGTTGATATTAAGGGCGGATGTATAATAAAAGGTAAAGAGGTCGAGTTTGATGATTCTATTGAGTCAATTGTAACTGATTTACGAGATAAACTTGAAGTAGAACTTTCGAAGGAGCTTTTTGAGGAAGGGCTATGAACAAAGAGTTTCTTGTTTCCGTTAAAAGCCCTGGCGAATACGACTTTATAAACGGCCGTGTTAGAGTTCTTGAAACTCAGCTATTCGATCAAGAGCAACTTAAAAGATTCTCAAAACTCACATATGAAGAATTTCTTAAGGAGCTTGAGGGCTCTCCATACAGACAGTCCATAAAATCTACCGATCCTTCTGATGTTCTTGCCGGAATTACCCGGCACTATAATGAAATGCTTTCCGAGCTTGAAAAATACACTTCCAAAGGTTTTATTAATGTCTTTGCCAGAAGTAAAGAAATATTTCTTAAAATCAAAAAACTGGCTTATGCTGATGAAGGTAAAGTTGACGAAGAAAGCTTGCCTTTGTACAAATTTTTAACAAGCGACAATGGAGATTATCCTGTCATATTGCGTGAATGTTTTGAAGATCTAATAAAGAACAAAGAACATCCTTTCATAATTTCAACCATTGTCGATACCTACCATATACTTTTCCTTAACGAATTTGCCAATAACTCCAAGAGCAGCTTTATCAGATACTATTATAAAAAATATGCTGAGAATTATGTAGACGTACTGCTTAACCGTGCCTATGGACTTGCACAAAAAGGAGCAATAAGTAAGGAGGACTTTAACGCAATTCTTCATAAGATTACTTATAAGTTTGCCAGTCTTGTAGTCAACCTAAAGGAGATAAAAAATGTAGATGATTTTGTAGAACTTGCTAAAGAACGCAAACAACTCTACGGAGCAAAGGATGATGAAGGGGATTTTTTGGAGATTTATGTAACGAAAGAACTTCTTGCAGTGATCGATGAAGGAAAATTTATTATTGAAGGCATTGAGCCGGTATTCGTGTACATGGAACGCTTGAGGTTTGAGGTAGATACTCTTACGCATGTGCTATACTCTAACTTTAATAAAAAAATTTCGCATTCCACTTGAAAGGAAAATTAAAACATGGCAAAGATTGCATTTGTTGGGGAAAGCCGTTTAGGTTTACTCTTTAATAGTTTTGATATAACGTCTTTTGCTGTATCAAACGGAGAGGAAGCATTAAATAAAATCATTGAATTATCGCGATCGAAGGAGTACACGATCATACTTACAAGCGAGGATTACATAGCATCTATTGGGGATTATCTATCGAACAGGCAGGAAATTTCGCCTGTGATATTCATGCTTCCCTCCAAGGAGAACAGAGGAGAAAGTGTCTCGGTTATAAGAGATGTAGTTGAAAAAGCTGTAGGGATAGATATTCTTTCGAAGAATAAGTTGCAAGGAGAGTGACGTATGAACGAACAATCAGGAGTTATTGTTAAAGTATCAGGTCCGCTTGTGGTTGCCCATGGGATTCCTGATGCAAGAATGTATGAGATGGTGTATGTTGGAAACAAGAGGCTCTTTGGCGAAATAATAGAAATTAAAAGAGATAATGCCTCAATTCAAGTTTATGAGGATACAAGTGGAATTGGGCCTGGCGAACCCGTATTTTCTACGGGTATGCCTTTGAGTGTCGAGCTTGGACCAGGGCTCATTGGTTCAATCTATGATGGAATCCAAAGGCCACTGGATGTCCTTAGGGGGAAGTATGGTAATTTTGTAACAAGAGGTCTTTTTGAAACTGCTCTTAGAAGGGACAAAAAGTGGATGATTACACCTCTATTAAAGGTTGGAGAAGAGGTGCAAGGCGGAGATATTATTGGTGAAGTTGAAGAGACTCCACTAATTAAGCATAAAATTTTAATACCTCCTGATATTAAAGGGACTGTAAGCTTTGTTGCAAAAAGTGGCGAATATACAGTTGACGAGGTTGTTTTGAAAGTCAAAACTTCTTATGGTGAACAAGGAATTCGCTTATACCAAAAATGGCCTGTTCGAATTCCTCGTCCCGTAAATGAGAGAATTGCACCTGACAAACTGTTGATTACAGGTCAACGGGTAATTGATGCGTTTTTTCCAATTGCTAAAGGAGGAACAGCATGTATCCCTGGTCCTTTTGGAAGCGGAAAGACTGTCGTACAGCACCAGCTTTCAAAATGGGCTGATGCAGATATAATTGTTTTCATAGGTTGTGGTGAACGCGGCAACGAAATGACAGATGTTCTCATGGAATTTCCGGAACTTAAAGACCCTCGCACCGGAAGGCCTTTAATGGAGCGAACAATTCTTATAGCAAATACCTCAAACATGCCTGTTGCAGCAAGAGAAGCATCCGTATTTACAGGTATAACAATCGCGGAGTACTATCGAGATATGGGTTATAGCGTAGCCTTGATGGCTGATTCTACGTCGCGTTGGGCAGAGGCAATGAGAGAAATGTCAGGACGACTTGAAGAGATGCCGGGAGAAGAAGGTTATCCTGCATATCTTGCCTCAAGGGTTGCTTCATTTTACGAAAGGGCGGGAAGAGTCATTATTCTTGGAAGAGAGAATAAGGAGGCAACTCTAAGTGTAATAGGGGCCGTTTCTCCTCCAGGTGGAGATCTTTCAGACCCTGTTGTTCAAGCAACTCTTAGAACTGTACGAGTTTTTTGGTCTCTTGACGCATCACTTGCTTATGCAAGGCACTTCCCTGCAATCCAATGGCTAAGAAGCTATTCGCTATATGCAGACTTCCTCTCTGATTTCTACAAAGAAAACATGGGAGAAGACTGGGTGGATATTAGGACAAAAGCCATGGGAATTTTACGTAAGGAATCCGAACTTCAAGAAATGGTTAGACTCGTTGGCATAGACGCACTCTCCTCTTCTGATAGAATCGTTATGGAAACTGCTCGTTCAATAAGAGAAGATTTTCTACAGCAGAATGCGTTTCTGCCTGAAGACACATATTCATCATTAAAAAAACAGTATAGAATGATGAAACTAATCGATTTATTTGACATACTCGCTCACGATGGTCTCAAAAACGGTGTTGAATTAGAAGAAATCCTATCTTTGCCTGTTAGGGTAGAAATTTCGCGTGCAAAAGTAATTCCTGAGGATAATCTTGAAGAATTCAATAAAATTGAGGTAAATATAAGAAATTCCTTTAAGAGGTTGTTGAAGGAGGTGAAAAATGGCTAAGGAATATATTACTACTCGAGAAATAGCTGGACCGCTGATCATTGTCGATCAAGTAGAGAAAGCTACTTACAATGAAATTGTTGAGATAAAATTGGGAGACGGAAGTATTAAGAGAGGTCAAGTTCTTGAAGTCGATCACGATAGAGCTCTTGTGCAGGTCTTTGAGGGTACATCTGGATTAAACCTCGGAGATACGAAAGTTAGATTCCTTGGTAGAGGAGTTGAACTTGGTGTGGCCTCATCGATACTTGGAAGGGTCTTTGATGGATCCGGTAGGCCCATTGATGGCTTACCTCCTATAGTTCCGGATTCTAAGCTTGATATTAACGGCAGCCCGCTTAATCCTTATGCAAGGGATTATCCTTCAGAATTCATACAGACAGGCATATCCTCGATAGACGGCCTTAATACGCTAGTTAGAGGACAAAAGCTTCCTATCTTTTCCGGTTCAGGCTTGCCTCATGAGAAAATTGCTGCCCAAATTGCAAGGCAAGCAAAAGTTCTTGGAGCTCAGGAGAAATTTGCAGTTATTTTTGTCGCAATGGGAATTAATTTTGAAGAGGCAAACTATTTTATACAAAGCTTTAAGGAATCTGGGGCTATTGAAAGGTCAGTTATGTTTCTGAATCTTGGAGGTGACCCAGTTATTGAAAGGATTGCAACTCCACGATTTGGATTGACTGCTGCGGAGTACCTTGCCTTTGAACTTGGTATGCAGGTCCTTGTTATTATGACTGACATGACTAATTACTGCGAGGCACTTAGAGAGATCTCTGCTGCAAGAAAAGAAGTTCCAGGGAGGAGAGGTTATCCTGGCTATATGTACACTGACCTTGCGACAATTTACGAAAGAGCAGGCAGAATAAAAGGTAAGAGTGGTTCAATAACGCAGATACCGATTTTGACTATGCCAGAAGACGATAAAACTCATCCTATACCAGACCTTACGGGCTACATCACTGAAGGACAGATTTTTCTTAGTAGAACTTTAAATCAGCAAGGGATCTATCCACCTATCGATGTTATGCCTTCTCTTTCAAGATTAAAAGACAAAGGTATTGGAAAAGGTAAGACTAGGGAAGATCATGCGGATGTTTTAAACCAGCTATTTGCGGCTTATGCTCGAGGAAGGGAATCTCGTGAGTTAGCAACAGTACTTGGAGAGAGTGCTTTGACTCCGTCGGATCTTCTTTTTGTTAAATTTGCAGATGAATTCGAGGATAAGTTCGTAAGACAGGATATTTTGGAAGATAGAACAATTGAGCAAACACTTGACATTGGATGGAAACTCCTCGCAATACTTCCTATAGAAGAACTTAAGAGGATAAGACCTCAGTTTATTGATAAATATCTAAAGCTGTTCATAAAAAAAGAAGGTGGAGTAAGTGCTTCTTAGCGTCAATCCAACGAGAATGGAGCTTCTTCGATTAAGGGAGAGGCTCAATCTTGCTAAAAAAGGGCATAAATTGCTGAAAGACAAACTTGAAGTACTAATGAGAAACTTCATAGATGTCGCCGCGAACTTTGTAGAAAAGAGAAAGGAATTTGATAAACGATTTATTAATTTGGAAAATAAGTACTATGTAGCTACCTCAAATTATTTAATTGATTTGCTTGAAGGACTTTTTCTTGGAAGCACTTTCAGAACAGAGCTCAATGTAAGAGATGCATCGATAATGAATGTTAAGTATCCCGTTTTCTCAATTAAGAATTCGGGTAGTCCTCTGGCCTATCCAGTAACTTTCACTCCGAGTTCTCTTGATGATGTATTTACTGAACTTATTGAACTCGTTGCACAAATTGCCGAATTAGCTTCTCTTCAACAAGAAATATATCTCACTGCTAAAGAAATAGCAAAAATCAGAAGAAGAGTTAATGCTCTTGAGTATGTCATGATTCCAAACCTCGAGGAAACTATTAAGTATATTACTCAAAAGTTAGAGGAAATGGAAAGGGAAAATATTGCAAGGTTGCTCAAAATGAAGGATATCATCAGGAGCCATTAGTGAGTAAAGTTCTTAGTGTTGAAAGGTTGTATTCTGGGCGCCTTTTGTCGTTGTACCGCAAGAGTATTTTGCAAAACGATGGTATTGCTTGGGACAGAGAAGTAGTAAGTTATGGTGGAAGCGCTGCTGTGGTGGTTGGTGAGTACGATGATAAAATAGTCTTAGTATCTCAGTTTAGGCCTACTTGCGAATGTGAATTGCTTGAGCTTCCTGCTGGCCGCATTAAAGCTGGTGAAACGCCAGAACAGTGTGCGGTAAGGGAATTTGAAGAAGAAGTTGGGCTTATTCCTTTGAATCTCATAAAACTATCCGAGTTTTATCCATCGCCAGGTTTTGTTGACGAGAAGATGTTTCTTTTTTTTGCTAACGAGTTTAGGAAAGGAAAGACGAATTTTGACCCAGGGGAAGAATTAAAGACTATTTTTTTACCTGCCGATAAAGTCGAAGAATATTTATTTGAAAAAATTCACGATGCTAAAACATTAATTGGCGTCCTGATGTGGGGGATGATAAAAGATGCAACCAAACGATGAAATTGAAGTTGTTTATAAATCATTTTGTGCATTGTTACCAAGCCCACTATTGAGAAAAAAGTGATGCTCTATTTTCTTTATAGGCTCGGAATTGGATTTGTACATTGTGCTCCTAAACGGTTAGTTGATTTTACTGCCAGAGCCATTGTGTATTTATTTTTCCTTTTTGGACGCAAAAAGCGTGAGATGGTTTGCAAAAATATTGAAACAATAACGGGTATCAGCGATAGAAAGATTATTAGAAAGATTGCTCTTAAGAATTACGTTAATTTTGGATTAAATATTGCAGATTATATGAGGTTTTTCAATAGAAACGAATGGCTCTTTAATAGATTTGTTGATTATTCTGGAGTAAAAGAACGTTTGCAGGCTTTGTCTTCTCAGGGTAATGGAGTTGTGGTTATCGCGGCGCATATAGGAAACTGGGAACTTGCAGGTTTTATGGCGGGTTTTCTTGGTTTTAAACCACATGGAATAGGTTTACCTCAAAGTGATACTAAAGTTGAGAAATTATATAAGCGCATTAGAGGAAGTTGGAACATCGAAGTCCATCCATTTAATGGCGGTTTAATAAGTGTTTATAAGGCGCTGAAACGAAATGAATTTGCAACAATCGTAAGTGACAGAGATATTAATCATGATGGAGTTAAAATTGATTTTTTTGGGAAGTGCATTACCTTTCCTAAAGGTGCTGCAACCCTTGCTTATAGAACTGGAGCAAAGAGTGTTTTTGGATATCTCGTAAGAATTAACGGAAAGTATAAGACGATTCTCTCGCCAGAAATAGGCATTGACAGGACTCTCAACGAAGACGAATCTATTACAAAATATATTCAAACAGTCGCTACGATGCTAGAATCTGCTATCAAAGAGTTTCCGGAGCAGTGGTTTCAGTTTTTTGATTATTTTAAGGAGTTTCAATGCTTATAGCTATTATTCCCGCAAAAGATGAAGAAAAAAATATTTTTTCCGTTGTTGAAAAAACTGCCAAATATGTTGATAAAGTACTTGTAATTGACGATAGCTCAATAGATAATACTTCTTCTGTTGCAGAAAAGGCAGGGGCTGTCGTGATTAGAAACGAGAAAAATCTTGGTAAAGCAGATGCCTTGAAAGTTGGGTTTAGATATGCTATTAAAGAAAATGCAAGCGAAGTAATATTGCTTGATGCAGATGGGCAACACAATCCCAATGAAATCCCATCTTTCATCGGTAAGCTTAACGAAGGATACGATATTGTTGTTGGCGCAAGGCAGTTTGATAGCAAATTAATGCCTGCAGTGAGAATTTTTGCAAACTCTGTTTCTTCTTTTATCCTTACGGCTGTTTGTAAGACACCTATACTTGACAGTCAATCTGGATACAGATTGATAAAGAAGAGCATAATTGAAAATATCGAATTTACCTCCAAGAGATATCAGTTGGAAACGGAAATGCTTGTTAAAGCAGCAAGATGTGGTTTTAAGATCGGTTTTGTTGGAATCAGTACGATATACAGGGTGGAGGCGAAGAGTAAAATTAATCAACTTGTTGATCCTTTCAAGTTTGTGTGGGTCGTTATTAAGTTATCTTTGTTTCGATGCAAAAAATAAGCGTAATTGATTTGCACTTGCACTCTCACTTTAGTATTCCTTCCAGCAAACAGATGGATATAGAAGGAATATATAACTTTGCAGTAAGAAAGGGAGTTAATGTTTTGGGGACTGGAGACGCACTCTTTCCTAAGTGGCATAAGGAAATAGTGAATGAAATTGAACCTTGTGGAAACGGCCTTTTTGCATATAAAACTATCAATTTCATTCTTACTGCAGAAGTAAACCTTGTGTTCGAATCACGCGGTAAGGATCGAGGTATCCATTTAGTCCTTACTTTTCCAGATTTTTGCTCAGTCGATGCTCTTTCAAGAGCGTTGAATGTAGATTTTGATAAATCGGCACGGCCAACAATTTACCTCACAGCCTACCAATTTGTCAATCTTGCAAAAAAAATAAATCCTCGAATCAATATTATTCCTGCGCATATCTGGACTCCTTGGTTTGGAGTGTTAGGCTCAAGGCATGGTTTTGATAGTATTGAGGAGTGTTTTGAGGAAGAGACGCTCAGCGTAACTGGACTTGAGACGGGACTAAGCTCTGACCCTTTACTTTCCTACTCGGTTGAAAATGTGAGGAGCTTTACAATGATTTCTTCGTCTGATGCTCATTCGCCTTCACGAATAGGAAGAGAAGCAACCGTTCTTAAAGGTGTCGAAGGATACGATGATATCTTTAATTCCATCAAGAATGCTGACAAAGAAAAGTTTGTTTTTACTATAGAAGAATTTCCAGAGCAAGGCAAGTATTTTGCAGACGGGCATAAAAAATGCCACTATTCCAAGCTTGGTTTTACTAATAATGAATTCTGCCCAATCTGTGGTAAGAAACTTACGATTGGTGTTTGGCACAGGATAATGCAGCTTTCTGATGCTGAAAATCCTTCCCGGTTTATTAAAATACCTTTTATACACTTACTTCCCTTGCGAGACGTTATAGCACAGGCTTTTAAAGTTGGTAAGCTTGCTAAAAAAGTTGAAACAGAGTACAATAAAGGGGTTGAAGCTTTTTACAACGAGTTGAATATTCTTGTTTTTACTTCTCTTAATGAAATTAGAAGTGTGTTTCCTGAGAATATCGTAAAAGCAATAGACGCCCTAAGAAAAGAAAGAGTAAAAAAAGTACCTGGGTATGACGGAGTTTACGGAAAAATCATATTGGAGGCATGAGTGGGTAAAGAGAAATTGCTTATAGACCCTTTTGAAAGGCATATTTCATACGTAAGGTTTTCAATTACTCCACGATGCAATTTTAATTGCTTCTATTGCAGTTCAAAAAAAGGTTCAAATGTATTAACTAAAGAGTTCAACCTTGAGGATTTGAACTTTGTATTTTCTGCATTGAAGGAAGCTGGAATTCAAAAGCTCAGAATTACAGGAGGAGAGCCACTGCTTAGAAGCGATATTACTGAAATCGTGAGAAAAGCCCATGAGTCTAAGATAAATGAAATTGTCCTTACTACAAATGGATTTATGCTTGAAAGACTTGCTTTTTCTCTTAAAAAAGCAGGCTTAACAAGAGTTAATGTAAGTCTGGATACGTTAAGGCAAGATGTCTTTTTTAAAATAACTGGAGTAGATTCTTTTAGAAGTGTTTATAACGGAATTTTTAAGACACTAGAAGCAGGACTCTTACCTGTCAAAATCAATACAGTTCTTTTAAGAGAAGTAAATGAAGAAGACCTTGTTGGTCTTGCAAACCTTACCAATGAATTTCCCTTAACAGTAAGGTTTATTGAGTTGATGCCAACGAAAGGAAATGACGCCTTTGAGAAGCATTTCCTTAGCTTTGAAGACGCTTTATATTTAATTGAAAAGAAGTTTGATCTTGAAAAACTTTCTGAGAATAAAGATGAAGTTGCAAGTTATTTTAAAATCGCAGGTTCTAAAGGGCAATTAGGTTTTATTACACCTGTGAGCCAACATTTTTGTGCTTACTGCAATAGACTGAGGATTTCTTCATCAGGAAAGATATACCCTTGCCTGTTCTCGTCTCTGAACGTTGATATTTTTGATGCCGTTAAGTCTCGCAACAAGGACCTGCTTACTCAAAAACTGTTTGAAGCTGTTGATATAAAGCCAGAGAAGCATTCATTGATTAAAGAAAATAGTGACGTTGCAATAAGTAATATGAGAGAGATTGGGGGTTGATATGAGCTATTTTGATTTAGATGGAAAAATACACATGGTCAATGTGACCAAAAAAGGAGAAACTTTTCGAACTGCACGTGCTCACGGAAAAGTATCCGTGGGCAGTGAAACACTTTTGAAACTCCAGAACGGGGAGATTAAAAAAGGGGATGTTCTAAGTGTCGCAAAGATTGCTGGCATAATGGCTGCTAAAAAAACTTCCGAGCTCATTCCTCTCTGCCATCCGCTCAATATTACGTTTGCGGATTTGACATTTACTATTGTTTCAGAAACTTCCTCTATACATATTGAGAGCAACATCGAAATGGTTGGGAAAACTGGCGCGGAGATGGAGGCATTAACCGCCGTCACTGCTTCCGCACTAACAATATATGACATGTGCAAGTCGATAGACAAGTACATTACAATAAGCGACATCTACCTTGTTGAGAAAACTGGAGGTAAAAGTGGTCACTTTATAAGAGAAAAATAATTGAGTGTTTTATATTTTCTTGACAAGAATAATTTTTTGGATATACTAGAAAATTGCGTATTTTATTTAAGGAGGCTAAATGGAGAATTTACTGGATTTTACTAAAACTAAGGTAAAACTTTCTCTTCCGAATCTTCTTACGGTGCAGATCAATTCTTTTAAAAAGTTTCTTGATAAAGGGGTTGGTGAAATACTTAAAA
Source organism: Caldisericum sp. (assembly GCA_020692945.1). Taxonomy (GTDB): domain Bacteria; phylum Caldisericota; class Caldisericia; order Caldisericales; family Caldisericaceae; genus JAIMJY01. The sequence continues at coordinate 16,477 of JAIMJY010000011.1, forward strand.
AAATTTTTCCAATTGACACTAAAAACATTAAAGTGGAGTATCTGAACTACTCTGTCAAAAAACCGGTTAGAAATGTTGCTGATTGTTTTAGAGTTGGAGCGACTTATGAATCACGAGTAAATGCACGCTTCAGAATGATTTTTAAAAATACGGGCGAAATAAAGGAACAAGAAGTTTACCTTGCCGATATCCCCATGATGCTTCCTGACAGCTCTTTTGTAATTAATGGAAGGAAAAGAGTTGTGGTCCAACAGCTCATAAGATCCCCTGGTATTTTTTTCCAAACATCCAAAGATCCAGATACAGGTATTATGAATTACATTGTTACTATCATCCCCGACAGAGGTAACTGGATGGAGATAGAAGTTGGACGAGATAATGTTATGTATATAAGACTTAAAAAGAAAATGAGAAAAATTCCTTTAACAGTTGTACTGAAAGCTATTGGTTTCCGTTCAAATGATGAAATAATATCTACATTTAATCGACCAATGACGGTTGAAGTTCTTACCACTTCTCCATTTTCTTATGAATTAGCCCTCAATAAGAAGCTTGTTGAAGATATAAGGACGAGTGACGGAAAAACTATTGCAAGAAACGGTGAAATTTTTACTGAAGAAATCTTGAAAAACCTGGAACAAGCTGGTATAGAAAAGATAACAGTTAAAGTATTTGGAGCTGATTACTGGATTGAACAAACATTAAAGAAAGATAGAACCAACAATAAAGATGAAGCAAAGATAGAGATTTATAAGATATTCCACCCGCGAGAAAGAGTAACTCCAGAAGCTGCTGAGGAGCTTGTTGATGGTCTTTTAAGCGACCCTCAGCGTAATGAATATTTTCCCGTTTCCAGGTACAAAATTAATAAGAAATTCAATCAGAATAGTAAAGAAAGCGTTCTTGGAAAAGAGGATTATGTCTGCATGATAAACTACCTTCTTGACCTTAGAGAGGGAATTAAAAAGGAAGACGATATAGATAGTCTTTCCAACAGAAGAATAAGGACAGTTGGAGAACTTGTTGCCGAAGAGTTCGAAAGAGGCGTAGCAAAAGTGCATAGAAACGCAAAAGACAGAATTTCAATCTCCAAACCTGAGGATGTAAGGCTTGCAGAGGTTGTAAGTGCAAAAGCAATTTCGGGCCAGTTAAGGCAGTTCTTTGGAGCAAGCCAATTATCACAATTTATGGAGGAAACAAATCCACTCGCTGCACTAACTCATAAGAGAAGATTGAGCTCTCTTGGTGCTGGCGGCCTTCACAGAAACCGTGCTGGAGTTGAAGTCCGCGATGTTCACTCATCTCACTATAGTAGAATTTGCCCTATTGAAACTCCTGAGGGTCAGAATATAGGGCTTATCAATTCTCTTACTACTTATGCTGGAGTAAACGAGTACGGTTTTATTACTGCGCCTTACAGAAAGGTAGAAAAGGGAGTTGTTAAGGAAAAATATGTTGAACTTGCTGCTGACGAAGAAGAAGACTATATTATTGCTCAGGCAAACACTAAAGTTGATGGCAAAGGAAAAATAATTGAAGAAACCGTCATTGCAAGAGAAAGAACCGAATCGGGAGAAATTTTACCAAGACTCGTCTCAAGAGAAAAAGTGCAGTTGATGGATATTACGCCTCAACAGGTAATAAGTGCCTCTGCTTCGCTTATTCCATTTCTTGACCATGATGACGCAAACAGAGCACTTATGGGGTGCAATATGCAACGACAAAGCGTACCTCTGCTCGAGCCTGATTTACCGAGAGTATCTACGGGAATGGAGAAAAGAATTGCGCTTGACAATATGGATTTGCCTTTTGCGGGAGAGGACGGGATTGTTTCTTTTGTCTCTTCTAGAGAGGTGCACATAGTCTCTGATAATGCAGAGGTAGAGGAATTTTCAGTCTACAGAGAGGCAAAAGACCTTAAAGCAAATCTTTTAAACAGAATAAAACAAAAAGAGATTATTCTTTTTGGATTTAAGCCAGATTTTGAAGATTACAGTAAGTTCATTGGAGATAAGATAACTAATATTGTTATTGATAAATTAATTGGGAAAGGAATAGAGGAAATTTCAATCATTGAATCAGAAAAAATTCAGAAATTTTCTATTACAAGCTGCTTTGAGCCCGAGAAAAACGAACTACTAATTGGAGAAACAGCACGTGAAACTGTAATGAGTAAAAAGAATAAGCCTCTTGTTGAGGAATGGCAAAAGATTTCTGATACTAAACTGAATCGACTTTTTACTAGCAACATCAGATCTTTAAAAGTTGAAGAAAACGGTGAAGTTGTCGAAAAGCCTGTTTTTTACCTCACTCTAACTCCTTTAGGAAGAAATATCATTGGCAAAAGTCTATATGCTACATTAGTTAATGGCAAAAAAACTATTAAACTCGTTTCTGTGATTACAGAAGATCTACTTGGGAGTCTGTATAGCGGTGGGGCTACTGATCTCCTCGTTTTCTCCCCAAGTGAAGTTGAAAAATTCTTTCTTGGGAAGATTAATTTTGATATAGCAGACAGAGTAGCTGCGAAAGACTATCATTCTAAGGAAAACGCAAAGAAAGTCATAGTTAAAACAGGAGAAATTCTTACTACTGATGCTCTTCGTAAGCTTGCTGAAGAAGGCGTTACCAAGATTAAGGTGAGGAAAGACAAAATTTATCGACTGAAAAAATTCCAGCGTACCAACCAAGATACTTGTAGAAACGAGAGACCTATAGTCCAGAAAGGTCAGAAGATAACTAAAGGAACTCCCATAGCCGAAGGCTATGCTACAAAAAATGGTGAGCTTTCTCTTGGTATTAATGTCCTTGTTGCTTACGTTTCTTGGTATGGATACAATTATCAAGATGCCGTAATTGTTAGCAGAAGGCTTGTAAGTGATGACAGAATGACCTCTATCCACGTTAAAGAGTACCAGGTAGAAGTCCATGAGACAGAGCAAGGTCCAGAAGAACTTACTCTTGATCCTCCCGATGTTTCAAAGGAATCAAAACGCTTTCTTGATGAAAATGGGATTGTAAAAGTCGGTTCAAAAGTCGTTCCTGGAACAATTCTTGTGGGTAAAATAACTCCTTTCCCTGAAGAAGAGGAAACAAACGAGGCAAAACTCTTCAGGACACTTTTTAGTAATAGACCGGGGAACATAAAGAACAGTTCTTTTAGGGTTCCGCCTGGAGAAGACGGTACGATTGTTGATGTGCAGGTTTTTTCAAGAGAAGATGGGTATGAACTTGCAAAGAATGCAATCAAGATTATTAAGATTTTCATTGCGAAGAAACGTAAGATAATTGTTGGAGATAAGGTTGCAGGACGTCATGGAAACAAGGGCGTTATCAGTAAAATAGCTCCAGAGGAAGACCTTCCATTTCTTGATGACGGAACGGTTGTTGACGCAATTTTAAGCCCGCTAAGCGTTCCGTCTAGGATGAACATAGGCCAGATACTCGAAACTAACCTAGGACTTGCAGCAAGAAACCTTAATATAAGGGTTATTACTCCATCTTTCGGTGGAGCCTCAGAAAAAGACGTTAAGTCTCTTCTGAAGAAAGCCAATCTTCCGATATCAGGGCAGTTTAAAGTCTACGATGGAAGGACGGGAAAACCTTTTGATTACAAAGTGACAATTGGTGAATCATACTTGCTTAAACTTAACCATCTTGCGGAAGATAAAATTCATGCAAGATCAGTTGGCAAATATACCCTCATAACTCAGCAACCTGTTGGTGGTAAAGCTCAGTTTGGAGGACAGAGACTAGGAGAGATGGAAGTTTGGGCACTCGAAGCATATGGAGCAGCGAATCTTCTGCAAGAGATGATGACTATCAAGTCCGATGACATTGAAGGGAGAAAAAGGGCATATGAAGAAATATCCAAAGGAAATACCTTGTTTAATACAGGTATACCAGAGTCATTTAATGTACTGCAGAGAGGTCTAAGAGGCCTTGCTCTTGAGCTAAAAACTCTTCCAGAGTACAAGAAAGAAAAGCCAAAAACTATAACGCTTGTTACAAAGCAATCTAAGGTTGTTTTAAATAGACAAAATAAGGAGGAAATCAATGAAGGTTAATGAGCCTAAGCTTATAAGGAATGTAGTTGTAGTTTCGCATGGGAATGCTGGTAAGACTACCTTTGCTGAGGCAATTCTTTTTAAGAAGAAGATAATTCAGCGAATGGGACGAATTGAGGACGGCAACACTGTTTCAGATTATCAGCCTGAAGAGACCGAGCGAAAGTTCAGTATTAGTCTATCCATAATTCAATTTGAGCATAAGGGAATTAAAATTAATTACCTTGATACTCCAGGATACGCGGATTTTGTTGGAGAGGCACTAAGTGGAATAAGCGCATGTGAAAACGGCCTTATGCTAATTAACGCAATGAGCGGAATTGAAATCCAAACCTTGAAATACTGGAGACTTCTTGAGAATAATCATAAGCCAAGAGCACTTTTCATTAATAAACTTGATGTTGAAGGTACTGACTTTATAAAAATTATTAATGAACTAAGGGAAACTTTTGGGAAAAGAGTTATTCCATTTACGATTCCTGAATATTCTAATAATAAACTTTCAAAGGTAACCAACGTATTAAGCGTTGCTGATGGCTCATCAGAGACGGATGAATTTAAACATGAAATTCTTGAAGCTGCTGCGGAAGGTGACGATTCACTCCTTGAAAAATACCTTGGGGGAGAAGAGCTGACTACCGAAGAAATTAAGCAAGGCCTAAGAAAAGCTTTTTTAAATGAGTCTTTCTTTCCTGTTTTTACTGGGTCTGCCACTGAATTGGTTGGAGTGGATGAAGTTATTGACTTTATGTCCGATTTTATGGCAAGCCCAAACGAACTTGGAGCAGTAGAAGGAGTAAACCCTCAAACCAATCAGCCTGAACAGAAAAAAGTCTCAAGAGATGAAAGTTTATCTGCTTTCGTATTCAAAACATTGAGCGACCCTTATGTTGGAAAGCTTTCTTTTACTAAGGTGATTTCAGGTCTTTTAAAATCTAACTCAAACGTATATAATTCTAACAAAGAATTATTAGAAAAGACTGCTCAGATTGTTTTTCTTAACGGTTCAAACCAAGAAACTGTAGATGAAGTTAGTGCAGGTGATATTTGTGTAATAACAAAACTTACTGCTACACAAACAAATGATTCGCTATCCAGCAAGGATAAACCAATCATATATAAAAAGATTAAATTCCCAATACCAATGCTCGTTAAGTCTATGAAACCTAAAACAAAAAACGATGAGGATAGAATGAGCATTGGACTCTCAAAGGTAACAGAAGAAGATCCGACAGTTAGGGTCTCTAAAAATTCCGAAACGAATGAACAACTTTTATCTGGCGTTGGGGAGACTCACCTTTCTGTAATTATTGAAAAACTCAGAGGACGCTACGGTGTAAATATTGACCTTACGACTCCAATGATTCCTTATCGAGAGACGATTACTGCTAAAGCGAAAGCTGAAGGTAAATACAAAAAACAAACTGGAGGCCATGGGCAATATGGTCACTGTGTTCTTGAAGTTGAGCCGATAGAAAGAGGAAAAGAATATTCTTTTGAAAGCAAAATATTTGGAGGTTCTATTCCTAGACAGTATATTCCTGCAATAGAAAAGGGAGTTAAAGAAGCAATGGTGAATGGGCATCTTGCTGGGTATCCAGTTGTTGATATCGGAATCGCTGTTCTTGACGGTTCTTATCACCCAGTTGATTCTTCTGAAATGGCGTTTAAAATTGCAGGGTCGATGGCTTTTAAAAAGGCAATGGAGCAAGGTAGTGCAATACTTCTTGAACCCATTGCAAAGGTTACAATAGTTGTTGAAGAAAAATACTTGGGAGATGTTATTGGGGACCTTAATTCTAAGAGAGGAAAAGTCATGGGCATGAGGGCTGAGAACGATAAGCAGATTATCGAGGCAACGGCTCCACTTGCTGAGATTCAGAACTATGCTAATGACCTTAATTCAATTACTCAAGGGACGGGGGAATATACAATGGAGATTTCTCATTATGAACCTGTACCGCCAAAAACTGCCGAGAAGATAATTCAGGAATCGAAAATTAATAGTGAACAAAAAGGGGAGTAGGGGGTGACTTTTTGGAAAATATAAACATCCAAGCATTAAAAATACTCCTTGCCTCAAGCGAGGAGATGAGGGAATGGTCACATGGAGAAGTAACCAAAGGAGAAACATATAGTTATAGGACATATTCCCCTGAGCCGGATGGTTTGTTTTGTGAAAAAATATTTGGACCAGTTCATAGCTACCAGTGCCATTGCGGTAAATTAAAAGGCATCCAATACAAGAACCTTGTTTGTTCTACCTGTGGAGTGGAGGTTTTGCCTTCAAGTGTTAGGCGTGAACGTTTTGGGCATATTGAGCTTGCTTCTCCCGTAGTCCATATTTGGTATTTTAAAAATAACATTAACTATGTTGGCCTTTTACTTGATATAGCTGCAAGAGATGTAGAGAAAATTATTTATTTTGTCTCTTACGTTGTTATTGAACCTAAGAAAACTAAATTGAGATATAAGCAAATTCTTTCTGACGAAGAGTATGTTACTTACAAGGACGAAGGGCTTGATTTTGTAGCGAAGAAAGGTGGAGAAGCTATCAAAGATTTATTGAAAAAGATTGATCTTAAGAAACTTAAAGAGGATGCTCTCCAGAAACTTGCTAGCGGAGCTAAACATGATAAGATAAATGCAGTTCGATTGCTTGGGGTTGTGGAAGGACTAATCCAAAATAATAGAAAACCCGAAGATATGGTTCTTACAACTATTCCTGTTATTCCACCAGATTTAAGGCCTCTCGTTCCTCTTGAAGGCGGCAAGTATGCCTCAGACGACCTTAATGAGCTTTATCGAAGGGTTATAAACAGAAACAAAAGGCTTAAAAGACTCTATGAGGTTAATGCTCCTGATATTATGCTTGAGAACGAGAAACGAATGCTTCAAGAATCAGTTGATGCTCTTTTCGATAATAGCAGAAGAGCCTTTCCTGTTCTTAGCTCTACAAGAAAGCTTTTAAGGTCGCTTACTGATATTTTGAAAGGTAAAGAAGGTAGGTTTAGAGAAAATTTACTTGGCAAAAGAGTTGATTATTCCGGAAGAGCAGTAATAGTCGTTGGTCCTGATTTGAATATTGACCAGTGTGGCGTACCAAAGGAGATGGCCCTTGAATTGTTTAAACCATTTGTGATATATGAGTTATCAAAACTTGGATATAATAAAAGGAGGGCAAAGGAAATTGTAGAGAACCCTACGCCTGAAGTTTGGAAAGCTCTTGAGGATATATCTAAAAACTATGTAGTTCTCCTTAACAGAGCTCCTACTCTTCACAGATTGAGTATTCAAGCTTTTAAGCCTGTTCTAATAGAAGGGAAGGCTCTTCAGATTTCACCACTCGTATGTACTCCGTTCAATGCTGATTTCGATGGAGATCAAATGGCTATTCATTTACCTTTGTCCGTGTCCGCACAAACTGAGGCTAGGCTTCTAATGCTTTCGTCCCACAACATCCTTTCTCCTGCACATGGAGAACCACTTAACACTCCTGTTCAGGATATGGTACTTGGGGTTTATTATCTTACTTTAGCTGATGAAGCAAATGAACTTCACGGAAGACTTATTGAAGATCCTTTTGAAGCTGAGATGTTGTACGAGAAAGGTATCGTAAAACTTCATGACAGGATCAGATTATTTATTGATGGTCAAAAAATTAAGACTACCGTAGGAAGGGTAATTTTTAATACTAAGATTAGGGAAGGGATTTTTGATGGAAATGAAAATGAAGACTTCCCATTTGTTAACAAAGTCGTTAATAAGAAAGAGCTACAGAACATAATTTCTCAATTTTATGATAAATTTGGCCTTGTTAAAACAGACATTCTTCTTGATAACCTAAAAGAACTTGGGTTTAACTTTGCTACTTATTCTGGTATAAGTATTGGAATTGATGATGTTAAAATTCCTAACAAGAGAGGTGAACTTGTTAGACAGGGTGAAGAAAAAACTTCTAAGATAAACAAAAATTATGAAAATGGACTTCTTTCAGAAGAAGATCGCTATAAAGACGTTGTAGATCTTTGGCAGAATTTGGCAAAAGAAGTTGAAATGGCAGTCTTCTCTAATTTTGGGCAGTTTGACCCTGTTTTTATGATGGCAAACTCAGGAGCAAGAGGAAGTGCTTCTCAGATTACCCAGATGGCAGGAATGAGAGGACTTATGGCTGGACCAACTGGTAAAATTATCGAGTTTCCGATTAAATCTAACCTTCGTGAGGGATTAACTGTTCTAGAATATTTTCTTTCCACTCATGGTGCCAGAAAAGGGCAGGCAGATACTGCTCTCAAAACAGCAGACTCAGGTTATCTCACTAGAAGACTTGTTGATGTTGCTCATGAAGTAATAGTGAAGGAAGATGATTGCTCTATACGGAAAGTTACTGTAACTAAAGTTGGCGACGAGATAGTTGAACCTCTTTCTGAAAAAGTAATCGGAAAAGTTTCTGCAGAGGATGTTAAAAACCCGCTAATTCCTAATAACGCAGTGATTCTCAAAGGTGACACAATTAGTTTAGAACAAGGCCAGTTACTTGATAAATTTAATATAAACGGGATTCATGTAGAGGAGCCAACTAATGGTATTGAGGTTGAAGCAGTCTTAGAGGGTGGAGATGAAACAAAGCCTGTTATTTCACTCAGAGACCAAATATGGGGGAGATATACCGCAGAAGACATCTTTGCCTCCGCAGAAATCTTAACAGAGAAAGTCACCAAGAAGCTTATAAACAAAACCTTGGCAGAGACTGTTACAAAGAAAACAACTGGAGAAATCATAGCTGCCAAAGGAATCAAGATTGACAAAAATCTTTTAACTTCTCTAAAACAGCTTAAAATAAACGAAATTTCTATATTTGCAAGCGACGACCCAGTCCTTTTGGTGAAACGTAATGAAATCATTGATAAGAGAAGGGCCAACCTGATTGAAAAAGCGGGAATTAAAAAAGTAAAGGTTCGTTCTCCTATTACTTGCAATAGCGACCATGGCGTCTGCTCAAAATGTTATGGACTCGATCTTTCATCTCGTGAAGAGGTTAAAATTGGAGAGGCTGTAGGAGTTGTAGCTGCAGAATCCATAGGAGAGCCAGGAACTCAACTCACTCTTCGAACATTCCACACCGGAGGAGTTGCAGCTGAAGATATCACTCAGGGCCTTCCAAGAGTAGAGGAATTATTTAGTGCGCGTAGCCCTAAAGGAAAAGCAACTATTGCATCGTTTTCTGGTAAAATTGAAATCAGCATTGATAAAGTAAGACAGACAATTACTATTACAAATGCGAAAGGTGAAAAGGCAAAGCTTATTGCTCCTCGAGATAAGAAACTCAAAGTTAAATCTGGAGATTTTGTTAAAGTTGGGGACATGTTAAGTGAAGGTCCTCGCGACCCCCATGAATTACTTGAAATTAAAGGTTCAAATTTTACTGCGCGTTACCTTGTTGAAGAAATTGAAAGAGTTTACAAATCCCAAGGTGTTGGTATCAATACTAAGCACATAGAAGTAATTATTAGGAGGATGTTCGATAAAGTGCTGATTCTCAATGCTGGTGATACTACATTTTATGAGGGAGAGGTCGTGAGCAAGAACGAGTTGCTTAAAGAAAACAGAAAGGCTAGTGCAAGTGGTAAAAAAATTGCTGTTTTCAAGCCACTTGTTCAAGGTATTACTAAAGCGGCTTTATCTTCTGACAGCTTCCTTTCAGCGGCTTCTTTCCAAGAAACCCCTAGAGTTCTCGCTGAAGCAGCTATAAAAGGTAAAATAGATCTCTTGAGAGGTATGAAGGAATCAATTATAATTGGAAAAAAGATTCCTGGAGGAACGAACTTAAATTTTGATGAAGAAAAGTGATTTTCTTATTTTAGTGTTAAAAATTTATGTTATTGACTAATTTATGTTTTTTGTTATAATTACACGTTGTGTGATACAAAGGTAAGGAGGAAAGAAAATTTATGCCTACTTTTAATCAATTAGTTAAGCACCCGCGGGTTAGCAAAAAGGATAAGACAAAAACACCTGCTTTGCAGGGTTCACCGCAGAAAAGGGGAGTTTGCATTCAAGTTCGAACGATGACCCCCAAGAAGCCTAATTCGGCTTTGAGAAAAATTGCTAAAGTTAGGCTTACCAATGGGCAAGAAGTAATTGCTTACATTGGGGGAATAGGGCACAACTTACAAGAACACTCGATGGTTCTCGTAAGAGGAGGAAGGGTAAAAGATTTACCTGGTGTTAGATATCATATTGTTCGTGGCGCACTTGATGCGGAAGGAGTAACCGATCGAATGCGTGGACGTTCTAAGTATGGTACAAAGAGACCAAAAGCTAAGGGAGGGGTATGACATGCCTCGTAAGGGACCTATACAACCAAGAGAAATAGAGAAGGATCCTATATTTGGGAATGTTATGATATCCAAGCTAACTAATAATGTAATGAATGGAGGAAGAAAAAGTGTTGCAGAGAAAATTGTTTATGGTGCGCTCGAGATTGTTAAAGAGAAAACAAAAAAAGATCCAATGGAAGTTTTTGAGCTTGCTCTTGAAAAAGTAAGACCTCTTGTGCAAGTTAAGCCGAGAAGAGTTGGTGGAGCAACTTATCAAATACCTATTGAGATAGAAAAAGAAAGAGGGCAGAAAGTTGGTTTAAAATGGCTTATTAAAGCTGCAAGAGATAAAAAAGGTAAACCTATGAAAGAAAAACTTGCTGAGGAAATTATTGATGCTTCCAATGAAGCCGGAGCAGCTTACAAGAGGAAAGTAGATCTGCATAAGACGGCTGAAGCCAACAAGTCTTATGCTCATCTCCGATGGTAGAGGCGAAATTAATTGAATTCTAATTTGGATATTACTCGAATCAGGAATATCGGCATTATTGCTCATATTGACGCGGGTAAGACTACAACTACTGAACGAATCTTGTACTATACCGGGTCTACTTATAAAATCGGTGACGTTGATAAAGGTAATACAGTTATGGACTGGATGGTTCAGGAGCGAGAACGCGGAATTACTATAACTTCTGCCGTTACTACCTGTTTTTGGAAGGAACATCAGATTAATATCATCGATACTCCCGGCCATGTTGACTTCACAGCTGAAGTTGAACGCTCGCTTCGTGTACTTGACGGAGCCGTTGTAATCTTCTCGGCAGTCGAAGGAGTAGAAGCTCAATCAGAAGCTGTTTGGAGACAGGCTGATCGTCATAAGGTTCCTAGGATAATTTACATAAATAAGATGGATAGGCTTGGCGCCTCTTTTGATGATGCTGTTGCCAGTGTTAAAGATAGACTTAATGTAAAGCCGCTTGTTGTGCAGATGCCGATCGGGTCAGAAGATGAATTTATTGGAATGATTGATCTGATTGAAATGAAAGCTTATTACTTTAGAGATGCTTCTGGTGAGACATTCGATACCGAGGAGGTTCCGGAAGTTCTAAGAAGCATAGCAGTTGCAAAGAGAGAGGAACTTATTGAAGCTGTTGCAGATGTTGATGAAGAAGCTCTAGGAGCTTACCTAGATACAGGCTCTGTCACGAATGGTATCCTAAAGAATGCTATTCGCAGAGCAACTCTTGTCGACATAGCTTATCCAGTCTTTCTTGGTTCATCATTCAAAAATAAAGGTATTCAGATGCTTCTGGACGGAGTTTGTGATTATTTGCCTGCCCCTATCGATAAAGAAGAGGTTATTGGAACTACTCCTAATGGTGAATTGATTAAACTTTCTGCTGATTCTGATGGCCCACTTGCTGCACTTGTTTTTAAAGTTATGGCTGACCCTTATGCTGGCATTCTTAGTTTTATTAGGGTTTATTCGGGTACCTTGGAAAAAGGAAGCTATGTTCTGGATGCAACTACTGACGATAAGCAAAGAGTTTCAAGGCTTCTCAAGCTTCATTCTAATAAAAAAGAAGATGTGGACTTAATAAAGGCTGGAGACCTTGGTGCAATAGTTGGTGTAAAGGAAGCATACACTGGTCATACGATTTCTGGAGTTTCAATTCCATTAACTCTTGATAATATTGACTTTCCAGAACCAGTTGTTTCAGTTGCCATTGAGCCAAAAACTATAACAGATCAAGATAAGCTTGATGCTGCGCTTGCTAAATTTGCTATTGAAGATCCAACATTTAAGATAAAGTTTGATGAGGATACTTCTGAAACAATTATTTCTGGAATGGGAGAGTTGCACCTTGAAATAATTGTTGATAGGCTATTCCGTGAGTATAATGTAGAAGCTCGTGTTGGCAAACCTCAAGTTGCATACAAAGAAGCTATTTCTAAGCATTCGCGTGCGGAAGGACGCTATATAAGGCAAACAGGGGGACACGGTCAGTATGGTCATGTTGTATTCAATGTAGCACCACTTGAAGTTGGTAAAGGTGTTGTTTTTGAAGACAAGACAAAAGGCGGAGTTGTTCCGAGAGATTTTATGGGAGCAATAAAAGAGGGAGTTAGTGGAGCATCCGAAACAGGACCTCTGCTTGGATACCCCGTTAGTAATGTTCTGGTGGAGCTTATCGACGGTTCTTACCATCCTGTTGATTCATCAGAACTTGCTTTTAGAATAGCTGCATCGAAAGCTTTTAAGGAGGCTGTTTCAAAAGCTGATCCTTATTTGTTAGAGCCAATTATGAGTGTTGAAATAATTGTTCCAATGAGTTTTCTAGGGGAAGTAATAAACAGTATAAGCTCAAGACGTGGTAATGTTAAGGGCATTAACGAGAGAGGTAATACTTCTATCATTCAATCCTACATTCCTCTTGCAACCATGTTTGGTTATACTACGGCTTTGAGAACAGTCACCCAGGGAAGAGGTTCTTTTTCTATGGTGTTTTATAAATATGATAGAGTTCCGACTACTATACAAGAAGAAATAATTAGGAAAGAAAAAGGAGATTTTTAAGGAGGTTATTATGGCAGCAAAAGAGAAGTTTGAAA
>JAIMJY010000087.1 GCA_020692945.1 Caldisericum sp.
TAGAAAATTGACATAGACATATCTTTAATCGTTTATGTTTGCTTGAATTTTATAAGGGCTTCTTTGCCGAAGCCTATAAGCTCTTTTCTGTGAGCATACGCCAAGAGCATAAAATTAGTTGACCAAGCTAAAAATAGGTATCTAAAATAAAAGAATACAAAAATGCCTGTCATAAGGAAAGAAACATTTATTCTAATTGCATTGTATTCGGGACTTTCTTCATAATTCTTGTGAAAGATTATTGGGAAGATAATCACCATAACTGCGTAGAAAACTGCAACTACGAAATTGGTTAAGGCTGTCCATATGCCAAAAGTTACGGAAATAGCTTTTCCACCTTTGAATTTTAAAATAGGGCTGTACATGTGCCCTAAAATAGGTGCTATGGCAATGAGTGTAAGTTCGTAGGATTTTAGGTCATAATGATTTATTATGTAGTACAGCGGGAAAACACCCTTGCCATAGTCAAGCAAAGAACCAATTATACTTATATTAAGACCAAAAGCCCTCTTTAAGTTAAACCCTCCCGGGTTTCCGTCGCCAAAGTTTCGAATATCTCTACCGAGGAGCCTTCCGATAATGTAAGAAAACATTATTGCGCCAGTTAGAAACTCAACTAAAAATAGATAAACAATCCTCATTTCAATTTCACTATTACTTATTATATGTTCAAAAGATATCTTTGCAAAACGAAAGTTAAGTAAATGTGTATTGAATCTTATTTGCTTTTAAAAATTTGGATATAATAGGTGCAATTAATATTAAAAAATTAAAATAATTGGAGGAAAAAATGGAAAATTCAAACCTTACGAATGAAGAAGACTTAAAAGTTTCAAAAAGAAAAAGAGTTTATTTTGATGAAAACTTCTCTGCATTCAACAAAGAAGCCTTAGAGAAAGAATTTGTAAGTTTGCTTGGAATGGATCTGCGCAATAAGGAAGAATTGATTACTTTCCTTGAAAAGTGCGGCGAACTTTCTGATATCATTGGAGAGGAGTATGCCTGGAAGTATATTGATATGACTCGCTTTGCAGATAACGAGTCTTATCAGAAAGAATTCAACGACTTTTACAGCACTGCAATTTCTCTTTCAATGAGCTATGATTTTAAACTAAAGAAAAAGTTTTATGAAAGCCCTCTCAGAAAAGAGATTACGGAGCACAAGTATGTGCATCTCAACAAAATAATTGCAAATGATATAGAGATTTTCAGAGAAGAAAATGTCCCACTGTTTGTTAAAGAGCGTGAACTTTCTAACAAGTATGGTGAAATCATTTCTAAAATCACAATTAACTTTCGTGGGGAAGAAAAAACATTTAGCCAAATGAACGTTTTTCTAAAGGACAAAGACAGGAACTTAAGAGAAGAGGCTTGGAGAGCAAAGTACGACAAATTAAAAGAAAATAGAGATGCTCTTGACAAAACGTTTGATGAACTTAAAGGTATACGCGAAAACGAAGCTAAAAATGCTGGATTTGATAACTACAGGGATTTTAAGCATGTAGAGAAAGGACGCTTTTCTTATTCTCCTAAAGATCTTATAAATTTTCATGACGCTGTGGAAAAAGTCGTTGTTCCATTTGCAAAAGAGCGAAACGGGATTAGAAAGTCTAAACTTGGCCTTGATTCACTAATGCCTTGGGATACTGCAGTTGAAACAGATGGCAATATGCTTAAACCATTTAATACTATCGATGAGTTTGTGGGTAAGGCAATTAAAGTTTTAGGTGATTTAAGTCCTGATTTTGGAAAGAATCTTTTGGAAATGAAGGTTTCAGGCTTTCTTGACCTTGAAAATAGGAAAGGCAAAGCCCCTGGTGGCTATAATTTTGGACTTTCAGAACATGGCTCATCATTTATCTTTATGAATGCAGTGGGGTTAAATTCTGATGTGAAAACACTCCTGCATGAATCGGGCCATGCAATACACAGCAAACTTACCTCTCCGATAAAAATTAGTTATTTCAAGGATTATCCAATGGAAGTTGCCGAGCTTGCCTCTATGTCAATGGAGTTGTTCACTGTTGGCCACTTGAATCACTTTTATCCTGATGATAGAGATTTCAAGAAGGCAAAAAGAGAGCAACTTGAGGGTACATTAAACTTTTTACCGTGGTGCATGACAGTTGATGCCTTCCAGCACTGGATTTACACAACACCTCATACTTTCAAGGAACGGAGAGAACATTTTAAATCGTTGATGGAGCGTTTCAATGGCGGCGTTGATTGGTCTGGGCTTGAAGATATAGAAGAAATTTTATGGATGCAACAGCTCCATATTTTTGAAGCACCTTTCTACTATATCGAATACGGAATGTCTCAGCTTGGGGCACTTGCAATGTATAGGAATTTTAAGAATAACTCCAGAGACGCTGTTCAAAAATATGAGCATTTCCTCAGCCTTGGTTACACAATGTCTGTTTCTGAATTATATAATGCAGCAGGAATTCAATTTAATTTCTCCGCAGACTACATAAGTGGCCTTGTAGATTTTGTTAAGAATGAGTTAGAACCGCTTGATAATTGATATTAGGATAAGATAGAAGGGATTCTAAAAGCCCCCTTTTTTAAGCTTTATTAGAAAATAATTCAATGGAGGTAAGCTTGGAACAAATTTCTGAGAGTGAATTTAATAAGAGAATAATTGATTTCTTCGTAAGAAGCAACCTTTATGAACTTCCTTCGAAAAGAAAAGATAGATTGATTATTTTAAAAGCTTTTTCTATGATATTTAAGAAGGATTCTTTTACAGAAAAGGAAATAAATGAGCTAATAAAGGAGTTTCTTCAAAAAGTTTCCAGAGTGAAGATTGATCATGTTAAAATTAGGCGGTACCTTGTGGATGATGGATTTCTTGCTCGAACGTCTGACGTTTCCCAATATTTTGCAAACACATCACTATACAAAAACATTTTCGAGGAAAGCATTAACGATATAAATTTAGAGGAAATAATTAATGAAGCTCAAAAAGAAATAGAGGAAAGAAGCAAGAGATATAAATAATAAAATGTAGTTTAAATTTTTTTTTATTGGTAGTTAAATTAGTATTTTTAATTAAGTAAAAGAATTATTTTTGTTTCATTAGTTGTAAAATTTCCTTTTGAATTTTCTTTAAAGCAAGTATTTATATCAATCATTAAGATTTTTTAAAAAACTTTGTTTACCCTCTTGACAGACTTTAATATGCTTATATCATATATATGAAATTAACATATAGATGAAGGAGACATTATAAATGCGTGGAAGAAGCTGCAAAAAAGGAAGTATAAGTTGTTTTAGCGACATTGGAATGAGCCCTAACTTTTGGATCAGGGCGTGGTTTTTTATATCCCTTGCAGGAGGAAAATCTTATGGCTATGAATTGATTAACAGTATTCCAAATATCCTCCCCGAGGTTAGCTCTCAATCGTCAAGTGTTATGGGAAACTACTATCGTATTTTAAGAGTTCTTGAAATGAATGGTTTCATTAATTCTGAATGGGATACAAGTGGGAATGGTCCTGCAAGGAGGATTTATAGTATTACGCCTGAAGGTATTAAAGAACAGGAAGTAATTGTTAATTATATCAAACAAACAAAGGAATTTGTCGACAGATTCATAAATTATATTGAAGAAGAGGAGGTGAAATAATATGTTCTACCGTGGAAGAATGCATTGCACTGATGAAGAAGAACCTAACTTTGGAAGAGGCTATGGCCGTGGACATGGTTTTGGCAGAGGCCACTGTTTTGGTCAAGGATTTAGCGCTTATCCAACAAAGGAAGAAGAGAAAGCTTTTTTTGAGGATTTGAAGAAGGATATCGAAGAGCGTCTTATCTATGTTAATAGAAGACTTGAAGAACTTGGCAAGTAGTTGACAATGGACCTTGGTCTAATGCCAGGGTCCATTTATTTAACAAAAAATTATTAGGAGGAATCTAAAATGAAAATTGCAGTTGCATCAAACGACAAGATTACGGTATCAGAGCATTTTGGGCGAACCAGAGGGTTTGTCATTTTTGAAGTAGAAAATGGAGCGATAAAGAGCTTTGAATACAGGGACAACACCTTTATAGACCACTCAATGGGCAAAGAAAGTACGCACAGCGAGAACCCGCACGAAAGAATTATCAATGTACTTTCTGATTGCAAAGCTGTAATCTCACGTGGTATGGGAAGGCGTCTTGTTGGTGACCTTACTGCTCACGCCTTAGAAGCTTACATAACAGATGAGCCTGATGTTAATAAAGCCATTGAACTTTATCTTTCAGGGAATCTTACGAACCTGATTGATTCAGCATGCGACCATTCTCACGAAAACGGCGAATCTAACTGTAACCATTAACTTATTTT
>JAIMJY010000088.1 GCA_020692945.1 Caldisericum sp.
ATGAATGATGAAACGACGAATCTCAGCAAAACAGAACGGGTCGTAAGAGTAATCATAGGAATTGTAGTCTTCGTATTTGGTATCGAGATTAACAACATTTCAGGCCTGTCCGAAAGTGGATATTTTGTACAAGGCTCCCTCAAATTTGTCATTGCAAGTAACATAAACCACTTTAGGAACGCATACAGGGTCCTGGCATGGTTTTTGGGCTTCGTCCTATTTTTCACAGGCTCTACTGGCTTTTGCCCAATTTATAAAATCATAAGGAGACGAGGTGCTAAGAAATAGTTTTTTCTTTGACAAATTTGAAAAACAAAAACTGCATGATGTGGTACTCTTTCGTTTTTTTAAAGCCCAATTTAGTAAAGGCTTTTATCGAGTTTATATTTGTGTTTGCGATCTCAACATTTGCTTTTGTATATCCTAATGGTTCGAACTCGTCAATTACGTATTTCACTTCCGCATAGATTAATCCTTTTCCTCTTGCTAATGGAAAAGTGAAACAATTGAAAAAATAGAGTTCTCTGCTTTTTAGAGTAAAAAACGTAAATCTTTTTGTCGAAAAAGCGAAAAAACAGTAAGAAGCTGGAAGTCCGCCAATGTACGAGACAACCAAGCAATCGCGAAAGTCAAGTGCTCTTGCAATAGTTTTTTTAGAAAGAAGAGAATATTTTCTCATTGATACCAAAAATTCGCTTGGCAAAGCGTCAGGCTCATCGATTATTTTAAGTTGCATTTCGTCTTTTAGCTTATAGGAAGCAACATTATTAAGAATAAGTTCGTAGTGTCCAATGTTGTAGTTTGCAAACAAAAAATCAAGTACTTTTTTCATTTTATATTACTTGCGTAAGCCTGTTTCTATTATAATATAATCGATGGATATAACAAAAGAGGATTTTGAAGCGTTAGTTCAAAAGGTGGTCGCGATATTGCCTGATACATTCAAGTCAAGGATTGAAAATCTTGAATTTATTGTAAGAGAGTATCCAGATATAGAAATTCTCAAGCATCAGCATCTTTACGGAAGAGGAACACTTCTCGGGCTTTACGAAGGTGTTCCTCTTGCAAGGAGAGGCCCTGGTTATCAAGCTGTTTTGCCAGATAGAATTACTATTTTTATGTTCCCAATCATCGAATACTGCAACATGAGTGGAGAGGATATTAAAGAGAAGTTAAGGAAAGTCGTTCTGCACGAGATTGGCCACTATTTTGGCCTTTCAGAAAAAGAGCTACGCACAATGGGAGTTGCTTAGTTTTGATTTTGAAATTGGTTCAAAAATTATATAATGCATTTAGCATGAATCGAGGCAGGTATGAAAAGAGAAATTTACGACCACCCTATTCTTAAATTTGACAAGGGGAAAGCGTTGCATTTTATTTTTGAAGTGCAAACAATTACAGCTTTTGAGAGTGAGACAGTAGCAGTTGCTCTATATAGAAATGGTATTGATGTTTTCTCAGAAAGCTCTAAACTCCATAGACCTCGTGGAATGTTCTGTGCAATTGGCAAGTGTTCATCATGTATGATGCGTGTTAATGGTATACCCAATGTGCGAACTTGCATTCTTCCGGTTAGAGAAGGAATGGTCGTTCAAAGGCAGAGTGGTTTCGGAAAACTGCCAGATTCAATGGAAACCTATTTAGAACCTGATGTTATTGAGAAAGACGTGGCAGTTGTCGGAGCAGGGCCAGCTGGTTTAACTGCGTCAATAATTCTCGAAAAGTATGGTCTTAACGTTTTACTCGTTGAACAAAACCCTCAACTTGGAGGTCAACTCATAAAGCAAACGCACAAGTTCTTTGGCTCAGAAAAAGAGCAGGCAGGAACGCGCGGCATTGAAATTGCAAGAGCACTTGTCGAAGAGGCAAGACAACTTGGATTAGAGTCGTACACAAACACAACAGCTTTCGGTTTTTATTCTGAGGAAAACGTCCTTGCGCTTATGAAAGAGAACCAATTTATAAAAGTAAAATCAAAATATATCATAGTTGCAACGGGGGCAAGTGAAAAGATGCTTGCCTTCCCTGGAAACGATATTCCTGGCGTTTTTGGCGCGGGAGCCGCTCAAACTCTTATGAATGTTTTTGGTGTTCTTCCTGGTAAAAGCGTCCTCATGGTTGGGGCAGGCAACGTTGGACTTATCGTATCATACCAGTTGCTCCAGGCAGGCGTCAATGTAAAAGCTGTTGTTGAAGCATTAGGTACTATTGGTGGCTATTTTGTGCATGCAGCAAAACTTAGAAGATTTGGTGTGCCAATCATTACAAATACAACAATAAAAGAAGTGATAGGAAAAGAGGGGGTAGAAAAAGCAATAACAATCGAGCTTGATGAAAACTTCAAAGAGATAGATGGAACTGAAAGAGAGTGGGACGTTGACACGATTTGCCTCTCAACGGGGTTAATTCCTTCTGTAAATCTGCTTGCTCAGGCTGGTTGCGAAGTAAAATATTCTCCTTTGCTTGGAGGATATGTTCCTCTGAGGGACATCAATCTTCAAACAACAAAGTCTAACATCTACGTTGCAGGCGATGCTGATGGCATTGAAGAAGCCTCTACTGCGATGCTTGAAGGAAAAATTGCGGCCTTTTCCATTCTGTCTAAAATGGGTTTTGACGTAAAGAAGGTATTAGAAGAAACAAAATCAGATATTAACGAACTGAGAAGCGGACCATTCTCGAAGAAAATTCTTCAAGGCATTAAAGAGGTAGAACTATGAGCAACTATTTAAGACTCGGCTATCTCGAAAAAAGCGATTTAACAAATAATTTTCCTCTGTGGTCTGTTATGGAAAAACATGCCGTTGCAATGGCTGAGTGCTTGCAGGAGATTCCTTGCAACCCTTGCGTAACATCATGTGCCACTGGAGCAATTACAATGGCTAACATCAACGCTATTCCCGAGGTCAACTTCGAAAAATGTATTGGGTGTGGAAAATGCGTTGCAGTATGCCCCGGACTTGCAATGTTTATGGTGAAAGTTGACGAAGGGGGAGGCGAAATTACGCTTCCTTATGAAATGCTTCCTCAACCAGAGAAAGGCGAAAGCATTAATTTGCTCAATAGAAGTGGAGAAAATATCGGGAAAGGGACCGTCCTTAAAGTTGTAGCATTAGAGAAGAGTACACATTCTGTGCTTGTAACTGTTGCGTTCACGAACTCTGAACTTGTTTATGATGTAAGAAACATAGAGGTTAAGCGATGAGAGAAGAGGAAATTATAATCTGTCGTTGCGAGGACGTTACTTTGAAGGATATTTACGATGCATATAATATTGGCTTTAATGATTTGGAGTCGTTAAGAAGATACTTGAAGGTTGGCACAGGCCCTTGCCAGGGTAAAACCTGCATACCACTTCTTCAAAAAATACTGGCAAATTTGAAAAACAGTAAGGAAATTGAGAACATAACATCTCGCCCCCCTGAATCTCCAGTACCCTTTGGAGCACTTGTTAGGAGAAATTTGACATGAAAAAATACGACGTATTGATTATTGGTGGCGGAATAACCGGTCTTTCTACTGCCTACTATCTTGGTAAATTCGGCATTAGAAACATTGCAATAATAGAGAAATCTTATATTGGTTCGGGCTCAACAGGCCGCTGCGGTACAGGCATAAGGCAGCAGTTTACGACTAAAGAGCATATTATTCTCATGAGAGAAAGCGTAAAACTCTGGGAAGAGTGGGAGCATTCGCTTCCTTCACCAGTTCACTTTAGGCAAGACGGTTACCTATGGCTTTTGAGGAGTGAAGATGAACTGGAACAATACAAAGGGTACGTACGGATGCAAAATTCATACGGAGTTCAGAGCAGGGTAATTCCACCTCTCGAAATCAAAGAAATCATTCCAGAGATTAATCTTGAAGGTATTTATGGGGCAAGTTGGTGTCCGACAGATGGCAATGCTGATCCTCAGGATGTATTAATAGCTTTGGAGCGTGCAGTAGAAGGGATGGGGGCAGTAGTTAAAACGCATGAAACCGTCAAAGACATTAAGGTTGAGAGAGGAATAATAAAGTCAGTTCTCACGGATAAAGAAACCTATGAAGTAGGAACAGTAGTAAACGGCGCTGGAAGCTTTGCAAAGTCACTTGCAAAAGCGGTTGGTGTTGACTTACCTGTTGATAACTTCAGGCATCAAATTGCAGTAAGCGAACCACTTGAAATGTTCTTGAGCCCGATGGTTGTTAAAGGTGAACTATACTTTACTCAAACATACAGAGGTAGGATCATAGGCGGAACTGATACAGGCGGAGGACCAACTGATAGTTTGACTTCAAGTGTATCATTCATTGAAAAATATGCCAAAGAACTTATCACAACAATTCCGATACT
>JAIMJY010000089.1:0-3713 GCA_020692945.1 Caldisericum sp.
GTAGTTAAAAACAGGTAGTTTTGGCACCGTAATTTAATGCATTATGGGGGGGTTGATTATTATGTTTTTGCGTATATAAATAAAAATCAATTTCTGATTTTCCTCTATAAACCGGTAAACCGTGAAATAAATGTTCCTGAAAATGTAATTCCTCCGATAATATACACAAAACCCAGAAAAAGCAGGAATAACGCGCCCGAATATCTCACATAATACTGGACTCCTGATATGCGCTTTTGCGCGAGATTAACGGATCCACCCATAAATGTTATAAGTATTGTTGAAGGGATGAAAGTTGCTATTCCGAATACTGCGAAAATCAGAACCGCATAAGCTGCTCCCCCGAAAGATACTGCGTTCGCCCAAACAATAAGCATCGGAAGTAAAAATTCACTGCCACATGCAACACCTATAATTAAGCCCCAAACGATGTACTCTATAGGGTGGTTTACTTTAAAATTTAAGCGCCCGGATGCAAATTTCAGGAAAATTTTATTAATAACTCCCATTGATTTATCTGTCATAAATTTTCTGATTTCAATCAAACCAAAAAGGTCAAATGCAAGAAAAAGCATCATAATTCCGGCAAGAACATAAGTATAAGATATCACTTCAGAGTTCAGGACAAGCGACATTGAAACAAAACCGGCAATAAGTCCGATTAAAACAAATACAATAAACCTCCCGAAATTAAACAATATAGATGCCTTAAAAACACTGATTCCCTGGTTCTCGGCGCTTGAGGCATAAGACGCTAAAGGAAGCGCGCAAAACGGGCAGATTATTATCCCGAAAATTATTCCAAGCCAAAAAGACCAGAAAATTGAAAAACCAGCGTTTTGAACAGCATCCTTAAGCAATAATACAATATCCGAGCTGTAAATTAAAGGAATAAAATAATTGAACTGAAATACAATCAAAACAGCAGATAAAATTAAAATTATTATGCCTCTGTAAATTCTTTTTCCCGATTTATTTTCATTATTGTTTTCCATTTATCTTATTTTAACTGTTGTTATTTTACAAAAATGTTGTACGGACAGCTTCTCCTGCAGTTAATGCACTGGGAGTACCCTCTAGGGCAGTACCAGCAGTCAGCGCTTTTAAGGCTTTCTCCGTTTTCGCATATTCCGTTTCCTTCACAGGGAGTTATCTGCGATTTGATGCAGGATCCCTCAGAGCATGAATATATAAGGCAGGTGCCCGCTGTTCCGGAGCATCCGCTCTTTTCACCGCTTAACGCTTTATGCACACACACAAATTCTGTTTCCTGGCCGCATAAATCCTCTGTACATGGGTTTTTATCGTCGCATGAAGGAGGGCATGTTAATTTGTTTGAAGCATTATTTGAATCGTTCGTTTTTTCCGGCTCCTGTGGGGTTGTGTTTGAAGAGCCAGTATTAATGCATTTTCCGCAGTCATTTTCGCATATCGTGCAATTTTCAGATGTTCCACATATATTGTCTCCGCAAAATGGATTTGATTTTTCATTTGTAGCATTTTCATTTAAAGGTGCTTGCGGTTGGAAAAAGTTAACGTTTTTTAGCTGGGGAGGAGCTTTACTTTCATCATAAGTTGCAATCGTAATTAATGATACTGTTATACAAATCAAAACACCTATTAATATTCCTACAGTTAACTCTTTTGTGTATGGTTTCATTTTTTATTATATTATAAAGTATATTTTTACAATAAAAAAGCTTTGAATGATGCTGTCGCCTGCGGGCTCAAGCATGCTTGAACGGAATGAAAGCATGAACAGAATTTACAAAGTGAAAGCAACATAGTGAACGAAATGATTTTTTTATTTTTATTGGATTATATTTTTTTTAATATTTTTTTGGGACATTTCTGCGTGCATTCAAAACATTTAATACAGTCGTCGTCATTAATGCTTTTATTTTGCTTTGCGTAATCTGAAACAGGAACGTCCATGGGGCAGGACTTCTGGCACATTTTACAGTTAACGCACTCACCCTCCGGCCGTATCTTAAATATGTGGAATTTTGATATTAAGCCGAAAAACGCCCCGAGCGGGCAGAAATACTTGCACCATATTTTCCTACCGTAAAAAGGCGTTAAAGCGAAGGTCATTACAAGCAGGGGTATTGTGAGAACCGATATGATACCGAAAAACCCATCATACAAAAAACTTACGGGGCATACTTCGCAGAATATCGGATATGCTTCGCTGTACAAAATTTTCAGCAGTATTATTCCTAAAATTACTGCTGCAAGGGAAATGTATTTTAATTCAGGATATAATTTTTTTATTTCTCGTTTTGCGAAAAGGGATGCATTTTCAATGTATTCAAGAATTGTCCCGAATGGGCAGATCCACCCGCAGAATGCTCTTCCGAAAAGAAGTGCCAGAAGCGTGAAAAACACAAGAATCAAAACAAGAGGAACTGCGAAAAACCCGAAAACGCTCGTGTTAGTTAATTTCCCGTCTATTAAAAGGTTTCCTACGAAAATGCTCTGGAACGAAAGAAAAGGGCATACGCTCGCTATTGACTGCCCGTAATTGAACATAATAAAAATTACAGAAAACAATATTATTAAATTAACTGTCTTTCTCGCTGCAGTAATATTAAATATATTGTTTTTGTTTCTCATTGCGCTCGCAAGCATATGAACGAAGACAATAGGAAGCGAAATAAATGTAAGATTATAAAGTATTTCAGGCAAGTATTTGTTCGTGGGCGATAAACCAAATACTATGGAAATTTCATATATTACCGCGAAAAGCAATATAAAGATAATTATTCCAGTCCCTATTTTGTTGATCCTTTCCCAGTTCATTTTTTAAATTCCAGATTTTTATTTTCTTGAAACATATACTATGATTCCCGATATAAATAACCCTAAGAGTATCATAAGGGCAATACCCAAAAAATTTTTTTCCTGAACTGGAACAGATGACTGATCTTGAACTACGTTGGTTTTTGCTGTTGGTTCAGTGGCATTCTTAACGACCGGAACTTGCGTTACTGGCGCTGTTGTATTCTGTTCTTTAGTGGCATTCTTAACAGGCGGAACTTGCGTTACCGGTCTTTTTGTATCCTGTTCTTCAGAGGGGGGAGAAGGTGTTTTTGTAACTGTTTCATTTACCCCACCTTGTTTCGGATTCTCAACGACAGTTCCGTTTCTGCCGTTTTTGGTCAGGATTTCATCATCGTTATTATCATTCTTATTATCTTCTTTATTATCTTCCACTTTACTATCTCCCTCTTTATTATCTTCTATTTTACTATCTTCCACTTTACCATCTTCCACTTTACTATCTCCCTCTTTATTATCTTCTATTTTACTATCTTCCACTTTACCATCTTCCACTTTACTATCTCCCTCTTTATTATCTTCTATTTTACTATCTTCCACTATATTATTGCCATTGTCGTCTTCTTTGACATCATCGGCATAGTAACCGCAGATAAGAATAAAACAAAATACTGCGACCAATGCAAGGTTTTTTATACTCATTTTTTGTTTTGTAACTATTTATAGGTATTAAATTTATGTCGCTCTTATACTTATTTTTATTGATTAAAATAATTTATAACTTTTTTAATTAGCATTTGAACATATTAAATAAATTGTAACTATTCAGCCACCTAAAAAATTACGAGTAAATTTTTTGATTTTTACGCTCACTTCGTTCGTGTATCGTTCGTGTATTTTAAAATCTTTGAGATTTTAAAATTGTATTTTTT
>JAIMJY010000089.1:3925-4323 GCA_020692945.1 Caldisericum sp.
AAGATTTCAGTATTTCAAAATTTCATTTTGAAAATACTCTCTGAATAGTTACTAATTTTTTTGAAAATTTTAATCCGTTCCTTATTGGTCTTTATTCCTTCTTTTGTATGTGCTTAATATTTAAGGGTAAGCCGAAGCACATTGGTTTATGACTTATTTTTTTAGACATGCCTACATAAAACTTTGATGACAGATTTTTACTTATGGTTCAAAGCAATGCGATTTTTAGAAATCGCCATCAAATGATTGCCCAAAATTTGTGCCAAAATCTGCTTTAAAAATCGATATGCAGCGACTTGCCCAAATTATTGAGCAAAAATACCTTTTTTTAACACGCAAATCCTTCTCGTTAGACCACTATGAACCCTGACCATGTGTTCCTCTACAAGTTTAAATTT
>JAIMJY010000090.1 GCA_020692945.1 Caldisericum sp.
CTACCGTAAGTTTTTGCATGTTATTTTAATCCTTTCTATTCTATTAACTGTATCTGGCTGCAAACAGAATTCGTCCAATGTTCCTTGGGTTGAAGTAAATATAAACCTCGATGAAGCAAAAACACTTCAATCAGAAGTTGATAATGGACACAGAGTAGGTGAAATGGACCCAGTTCAAGTTGCATACGAATTTTTGAATGAAAAACTTAATATACGAGAGGATATCAACGAGCATAAAGAGATAAAGGCAGGCGAAGGAGAAAAAGGTTATAGACTAACTCCTAGTGATGGAAGGATGGTTGAAGTTATTCTGTTTCAACCAGTTAGGACAGATTCTACAGGCATCTGGGTTGTTAAGAAATATCGCTTTATTGAAGGGAAGTAAGCTGACTCGAAGCAACGGGGTAACTCCCCGTTGCTCTTGTCTATGTTAAATAAATACGATGCTCTTGTTCATAGCAATAGGAAACATAAAAGTTTTTTCAAAACAATTGGGAAAAGAGTAACAAATTTCGAAGTTTAGAAGTCTTACTATATGAGAGTAGAAAGTTTTTTAAAAATTCTTTGAAATTTATGGAACTTTTTGGGAGTTTGGGAGTCTAATATATAGAGAAGTTAAAAAATTTCCCTGAGATGGGAAAACAGGAGGTTAAAATGAGTAAAATGGCTAAAGTTTTATTGGTAGGTATAATAATTGGGTTCTTCTTTATTTCAGTTTTTAGTAATAGTAAAGGAGAAGAGTATACTTCTATTCAATTGGATTATGCTCATGTAAAGCCGCGTGTGGAAAGCCTTATCACCCAATACATCCATGGGCAATTTGAGAGAAGTTGGATTGAGATTAAAGAGGTTTCATTTTCACAGGAAACTTTCGAAGTTAAGGATAGCCTTGCAACAATGACTCTTTTGGCGAGAGAAGTGGACAGAGTGAGGTTAAACAGTTTTGGAGAGCATCCTGCCGTGAGAGCCTATATGAAATTCTTAGAAAAGCAAGGAGACACTCTTTCGCAAAATGAAAAAAATGCTCTGAATAAAGAATTAGATGGTTGGAAGAGACTCCTCACCTCTTATATGAATGAGGATAGCGAAGGTTACATTAAGTTTAAGGTAGAGGTTTTTAGAGACGGAACTTACAAAATTTATGCAGAAGTTCTTGGAGAAAAAGAATACTTTGCTCTTGTAGAAGAAGCTTTTCCGGTAAAAACGGATAAGGACATAGAGAACGAAACTTATGAATCAATAAAGGAAACACTTTCACATATTAAGTCTCAAGAGGTCACATCTAAAGAATTAATACCTGAATATATAGGATATGATGCAAGTCGTGCAGTTACATACGCTAACAAATGGACATCTAATGCTCCAACCCGATGTGGCCCTTATTCTAACGATCCTTTCCAAAATAAAACTTATTATAATCCTTATTATACAGCTTACACCTGTACGGATTGTGTTAACTATGTATCTCAAGCGGTTCATGAAGGTAGTATACCTACTGATTCTACTTGGCGCCCTTATACTTCAGCTTGGATAATCACAGATAATTTTCAAAGCTATATGTTAAATATGGGTTACTGTTGGAAGGCAACTCTTGAATCGTCTGCCAAGATAGGTGCCGTTTGTATGGTAGATCAAAATGAGAACACTAAACCGGACCATGCGATGATGGTTGTTTATAAAAACGGTTCAACTTTAAAATACAGTGGACATACATCGGATTACCAAAATAAGATTCTTAGTATAACAAAGCCTCACTGGTATCTAATATTTGACGGATCCTATTTAGGAGATGCATAGTGGGAAAATTCTGGGTTTTCTTTACTGTTTTATTCATCTCCATATTTCTCTTTGGATGTAGAGGTCCTTTGCCATCAGAGAATACTATTCCATTTCTTTCGTATGATTTTTATTCAAAAGAACCCACTTCAAATTTAATTACTGAAGAAGATATTTTCTTAAACCTTTGGGACATAGAGAAAGGAAAAGTTTATCTCAACTTTGAAAAGTTGTACAGGGCTTCCGTACTTAATGAAGCGGGGAGTTCCTGTTTCCCATATTTCTGGGATGGAGAAAATATTTTATATCTTCATTGCACGTTAAAAGAAGTTTTTAAGAAAGATCTTCATCTTAGTTTGTTCCTGTCGGAGCTTTTAAACAAGTTATTTTTTGAAAACTATGAATTATATAAAAAAATGCTTGGATCTGGCTTTGAATCTAGTCTTTATAAGGAAAATCCTTATTGGCTTTTAATAGACGAGAATTTTCTTTCGCTTTACAGAGTAAAAGAAAGAGCTCCATATTTAGAACTTGTTAATGAGTATGAAATTCCTAACCTGCTTAATAATTTTAAAGACCTACATATGGATTTTATCTTTGAAGACCAAGGAGGTATTAAGGCTTTAGGCTCTTATCCTTGTGCTGTGGGGGGTACTCTACACGACTCTCCGGTTTTAATCTCAATCGGTAAGGATGAAGATGTTCGATTTATTAAACCTGAATGGTCCAATAAATCTCCTGTAGCTCTGTACCACTCGCAAGAGATAGAAACTGCAATCTTTAAGAAAGGAAGCGACGTTTTTTTGTTATTCTGTCCGGAAAATAATTGTGGTGAAGTATGGTCTTTAAATCTTGAAACACTATATTTAACGCCTTTTGTTGATCTAGAGGGGAAAGTTTATAAATCAGTACAACTTGGAGGCTACAAAGATTATGTTATCCTCTACAATACGTATTCTTCCATAGGTGAAGCAACTGCCATAAAAGATGGGAAGGTTATGGGACGAATTAAATTCTTTGAGAAAGAAGGAAAGGTGGAAGTTTACAACAGAGATGGCAAACTTTCCCAAAAGATTGAGGTAGGGAATCGCCAAACATTTGTATTTCCTAATTACTCGCAGGAATAAGTAAAGTTTATTGGAGGTAGGAACGATTTTCCTCCAACCTCTTAAGGAATCATTGTTTTTGAGGCTAAGATTATAGAAGGTTACAAAAATTTTTTGAATTATAAACCCTTATATATGAAGGAACTTTTTAAAGGAGAAAGTGTAAGATGCAATCTTTTTCAGCAGGTTACGGAAGAGTAAAGATGCAAAAATTCTCTGAAAAAGGTAGAAAATTCTTTGAAAAATTATGGAACTTTTTAGGGGTTTAGGGAGTCTAATATAAAAAGAAGTTAAAAAATTTCCCTGAGATGGGAAAACAGGAGGTTAAAATGAGTAAAAAGTTATTGGTAGTTTTGGTGCTCGCGATGTTATTGGGTACAGTTGTTATCGGTGGAAAAGCGCTCCCAAGAGGAGTGGCAGTTGCCCAGAGTGATGAAATGAACCACACGATTTCTGTCGTAGGATGTGGCACTGTTGAGGTAAGTCCTGACATTGCTTATTTGAATGTGGGTGTTACTGTCGAAAATAAAGATTCCACACAGGCGATGGACGATCTAACGGTGAAGGCAAATGCAATTGTTGAAGCGGAAAAGTTAGCGGGTGTAAAGAAAGAGGATATAAAAACAACGGGTTTGTCACTCTATCCAGTCTACAGCTATGACCCCGACACAGGTAAACAGACTCTTGAGGGTTACAGGGGAAGCGAGTCTTTCTCTATCAAGGCGGAGTTATCAAATGCAGGAAAACTTCTTACGATTGCAAGTAAAAATGGTGCAACTGATATTCAGGGTATTGTTTTTGATGTTTCAAACAAGGATGAACTGAAACTCAAGGCGATCGAAAATGCTATGAAGGATGCAAGAGCAAAGGCTGATGCAGCTCTTATAGAAACAAGCTATAAGGTTACAGGGATAAAGACCATCTCTGTTGAATCTGCCCCCATCTATCCCTATCCTGTTTATAGAGATATATCGGCAAAGGGAGCAGAAGCCAATGTACCTGTTGAAGGTGGAATAATTGGTGTCGATGCAAATGTCAGTGTAGTGTTTTACTTTTCTCTAACCTGAGATCTTCTTCATCAGGTTATATTCGATTAGTTTTATGAAAAAGTGCAACCTTTTTGAAGTTAGAGGTCTATTATAATATATAAAGGAGGGAAATAGGAAGGATTTTAAAGAAAAATTTACAAATATTTGTTACTCCGAGCGAAAGCGAGGAGTCTCCTTGGTCATTTTGAGCGAACGTCTTTTGTTCTTGTAAGCGTGAGAATTTGCTCTGTTTTTAATAGGGATGTGTCCTCTATTCGAAGTCTTTGCGATTATATATGTGGAGGCGAAAAATGTGGTAAAATATATAGGTGTAAAATAAAAATTATTTTTATTTTAAGGAGGTTTTTATGAAAAAAGCA
>JAIMJY010000196.1 GCA_020692945.1 Caldisericum sp.
TATAGCAATCCTAAATGATTTAATAACAAGGTGAGTATTGCTCTATTTTAGAAAAGTTAAACCTCTGATGGTCTGTGAAAAACCTAAACAGATACTTGACTACAGGAAATGAGCGACACAAATACCAAAATCTTCTCAAGAAATTCTTGGCTTGTAACCACACATCTTCTACTGGATTTTGTTCCGGGGCATTAGGGGCTAATAGAATACAGGTAAATTGCCATTGAGACTCTTCCTTACCCTTGTTTTTCTTTGCCAAAAAATCTTTTATCTCTTGAGACTTGTGATAAGTAGCTCCATCCCAAATTAAGGCAATTCTCTGGTGCGGATGTTGAATCTCTAAGTATTCCATAAAGGCTACTGTGTTCTCTCCATTCCCTACCTCGTAGGGTTTGATAATGAATTCTTTGGTCTGGTAGTTTAAGGCTCCATAATATGTTTGCCTAGTTTTTTCGTTAGTGATCGGGATTTCTATTCTCCTCTCCGTTTTGCCCCAGACATAACCACACACATCACCCCAGAGCAAATGACATTCATCTAAAAAAACACCGCTAATCTTCCAGTCTCAATATCAGACTTGTTTTTCTGGATAAACCCTTGAATTTCTGTTCGTTTCCTCTCCACAAGCTCTGGCTCACGCTTGGGGTTGCTCTTTTGAGATTTCTTCCAGCTAATGTTTGCTTCTGAGAACAGGGCATAATAGCTTTGTTTGGATGCATACACTACTTCATGATGCTCGTCTATATAGGTCACTAATTCCTGCAAATCCCAAGAGTCTCTGGTTCTCAGCCAGGAAATAACTTCTGCTTTTTGTTCCTCTGTGAGGTAACTCTTTGACCCTTGATAGCCGAGTTTAATGCCCTCTAGACCTTGGGCAACAAATCTTTGTTTCCAGTAGGTAATACCAGATTTGTTGATCCCTAATAACTCTGCAATCTGGGCGTAGGGTTGACTCTCCAAAGCCATTTTTACGGCTAAGGCTCGTTTCAGTTCTCTTGATTCAGGATTTCCACTGATAAATTCTGTTAGAAGCGCAATCTTCTCTACTTTTTGTTGGTGTTCTAAAAGGAAGTTATTCATAGC
>JAIMJY010000197.1 GCA_020692945.1 Caldisericum sp.
TTTAATCTTATTTAATTGTATTATAATACAATTTGAATAAAAAACAATAGAAGGAAAAAAATATTAGGGCAGGAGAAAAACCTGCCCTGAACTTGATTCAGGGTATTTCAGAGTCTAAATGTTTGCCAGTGGAGGAGATCCCGAAACAAGTGCTTGCTTTCGCAAGGAAAAGATTGCGGGATGACAAAGAGGAGAGATGCTGAAACGAGTGCTTGCCGAAGGCTCGGAAAAGATTGCAACATGACAAAAAGCAATTTTCCTGTCGAAATAGAACACATTGCTTTTTATATGCTTTACTTCATTTTATAAATTTCCTTTCTATGGCCAAGAGATTGGATTATAATGCCATCTTCCTCAATTGTGTAAATTACTCTCCAGTCTCCTACTCGTAATTTATAAGTTTGTTTAAATTCACCGCTTAAAGGCTCAGGAATTAAATGCCAAAACTTCTACTAAACCATGTAATTTTATTTAAGATTCTTAGAGCTATCAGTCTATCAAGTTTTTCCAAATCCTTTACTGCTAGTTCAGTCCACTCAATTTTAGCCAATTCTCTTCAAGACCTCTTTATGAGAGATTTTTTTGTATGAACTCCTTAAGCGTTTTCTTAACTCCTCTTTAAATTCATCTTTTAATTCTAACCCTGAATCAGAGTCCCCGAGAACTTCCAAGATTTTTTGCTCGATTAAGTACTCTAAATCTTCAGTAGTTAAATCTCTAATTTTGGGCATTCTTACCTCCTCACCGCATAAAATTCCTAACCAATATTATACCAGAATTACTCAAAAAATGCTCAGCTGAAAAAGAGTGCAGAATGACCCACTTCTCCGTCATCCTGAGCCAGAGCCCTGAGCAGAGCGAAGGGGAAGTGAAGGGTCTCTGTCCACCACCCTGTCACCCCCTGAACGAAGTGAAGGGTCGCCTTTTCAAAGGAGAGATCCTTCGGTCGTTGCACTCCCTCAGGATGACAGATTAAAAATGACAAAAAGGACGTGACCCACTTCTCCGTCACCGCGAGGAGCGAGTGAAACGAGCGACATGGCAGTCTCGCTTTCCAACTACGAGATTGCCACGC
>JAIMJY010000198.1 GCA_020692945.1 Caldisericum sp.
CAAATTAAAAAGATTTCTGAAGTGCTTGAGGAATGGCAGAAGGATTAAAGTCAAATTAAGTATGAGGAAGGCGCAACAAAAAACGGCAAAAAATTTGTAAGAATTTATGGCGCAAGAGGAGATGCCGAGAAAATTGTGCAAGAGTACAAAGCGAACCCTAATGTCAGCGAGATTCGTCAGGATAAGTCAGACCCTAATGTCTTTTTCTTTTACTTTAATTGACTTTTCCCAAATTCATATGCTATAAATTATTCAAAATTAAAAATAGACAATTCGTGCTATTGCAAAATTCAAATAAATTTGTTATAATTGCGTTACAAAAATTTAATATATATAAAATTTAATATATTTAAAACGAAAATTGGTTTTCAAGGTTCGTTATCGGCCCCTTGAAAGTTACATTTAGCCAATTAATGGTAAAAAGACTTTGAACTTTTTGAATGAAAATGCTAATGATAAGTAAGAACTTGCTAAAAGAGTGTTTGAGTTTTTATTAAAGCAGTACAAAGTATTTAAAATAAGATTTATGGATGATTTCGATTCTAAAAATATTAAAAATTTACTGCGGTTGCGAAAATTAAAAGGCATGAGAATGTTTGCAAGAGTTAGTGATGGAAGAAAAATCGGAGAAACTAAAATAATAAATTTTGCACCAATAGAATCTCTCATAGAAAACTCAATCACGAAACACTCATATGGATATTCAAGCCTGTGTTGTATTGCATTGCAGAAACTTAACACGGAGGTGAAATTATGCGGAGTCTATTAAGAATTTACAAAAATTTAAAGCCGTTTACTTTGCTTATTTTGGGAGCATTTTTGCTTCAATATTTGCAGGTTAGCGCAAATCTTGAACTCCCAACTTTGATGGCAAATATTGTAAACAACGGTATTATGGCGGGTAATATTTCTTACATCTGGAACGAAGGCTTTTATATGCTCTTGATTGCAGGCGGTGGTATAGTTTGTGCTATCTTTGCAAGTCTTCTGGCTGCTCGGGCTGCTATGGGGCTGGGCAGAAATATACGTAGCAAGTTTTTCACACACGTTGAGAGCTTTTCTTTGC
>JAIMJY010000199.1 GCA_020692945.1 Caldisericum sp.
CCGCCATCTTCATATTTGCAGTTTGCTAACGCTTCCTCATATTGCTCAAGCTCGTAATACTTGAAGAAGCCACCCCCTTGATATTCTTTTATTTCTTTTGAGATGCCGGATCTATCATAAGCCAAAACCTTTTTCATTCTTGGTAAAACAACGCTATAAAAATGCTCGCCCATTTCAACACCAAGCCAACACCTACCAAGTTTATGTGCCACGGCGGTTGTTGTGCCAGAACCAAGGAAGAAATCAAGGATTAAATCATTTTTGTCGGATGTAGATTCAACTACACGCCTCAAGAGGATTTCGGAATTTTCGGTTCTAAAACCCCAACCGGAAGAATATCCGGGGACATCTGTCCATACTGTATCTATACCAATTTCTTCTGACGGCAAAACCAAATATTCTGGTATTCCTTTTACTTTATTTCCGTGAATATCTACATATTCTGCTTTTTGGTTTATTCTTATCCTGCCAGCATTATACATTTCATCTACTTTTTCCTGCCCAAATTTCCAATTGTGGTTTGGTCTCGGATAGAATATTCTTCCTTCTACGGTAATAGGGATGGACGATCTACCTCCCGATTCTATTGAATGCCAGTAAGCTTCTCTTGTTTTTGCCAATTTTTTATATTGAGGATAAAATTTAAATCTATCGTTGTTAGAAAACCAAAATAATGAATCTGTGCTGGGAGAATATTGCCTCGATTTTTCTTTCATAAATCCAAGCTTTGTAATTCTTTTTACTTGTATCTCGTTCCTAAAATTTTCTTTCCCGAATTCACTATCCAACAAGCATCTTACAATCCAATTCCCGTTGTAATCACATCTTACAAAAATACTTCCTTTTTTATTGAGCCATCCTTTGGCAAGTTTCAATCGATTTTCAAGCAGTGTTGCCCAGTTGGCGTCTTTGTAATTTGTGCGGTAAAGAAACTGGTCGGACGAATCCAAATTAAACGGTGGATCAATATAAATCGTCTGCACTTTTTCTTTGAATTTTGGTAGGATTGTATTTAATGCCTGATAGTTTTCGCTTTTAATGAGCCAGCCATCCAACTGATTAT
>JAIMJY010000091.1 GCA_020692945.1 Caldisericum sp.
TTATTTCAAAAGTGTATAATTTGATACCCACCCCCTATGGGATAGGGTAGGAGGATTGAATAAAGTTTAAAAAAGTGTATGTAAAAGGAATGCACTGCGAAGGTTGCGTCGCATTGCTGACCGAAGAATTTAAAAAAGTTAAAGACGTAGAAAACGTCGAGATAAATCTCAGAAAAGGTACTGCAAAACTTTATTATGAAAATCGTGAACCTCAGATAAACGAAGCCAGAAAAATTGCACGTCAATACGGGTATGATGTTTCTGAAAAGTCAACTTCTAAGAAAGAAGTCAAGGAAATGGGTTTGAAGGATTGGGTAATTTCTGTTGTAATAGTGTTCACTTTTGTTGGTATTTATTATCTGTTAAAAGCGTCAGGTTTTCTCTCTTCTCTGAACATCCATAATGAGAACATTACATTCGGCGTTTCTTTCGGGGTAGGTATTGTTGCTTCTTTGAGTACTTGTTTTGTAATTGTTGGCTCTGTCATTATCGCTTTCAACGAAAAATACAACTCAAACACTTCTGATACAACATTCAAATCAAGCTTAATCCCTAACGTTCTTTTTCAGTTAGGGCGTATTGTAACATTCTTCTTGCTTGGCGGAGTTCTTGGATTAATCGGAGGAGAAGTAAATATCAGTGGAAAATTCGTTTCAACCTACACGATTATAGTTGCTTCCGTAATGACGCTCCTTGCGCTTAATGTCCTTGGCATAATCCCTTCTTTCGGCTTTAAGACTTCTTCAAAGGTTACGAAAGCTTATTCCAAGCTTAAGGAGTCCAGAAATATATTTGCACCCTTTTTACTCGGCTTCATTACTTTTTTCCTTCCTTGCGGATTTACTCAGAGCATGCAAGTGTTTGCGATTACTTCCGGAAGCTTCTGGAAGGGGGCTTTAAGCCTGATGTTCTTTGCGCTTGGAACTTTACCTATCCTTCTGATCGTTGGGATCACCGCATCCTGGACAAGGAAAAAAAGGTTTAGAATTTTTCAAAAAGCGATGGGAATACTTATTCTCATTTTTGCGGTTGCAACCTTTAAATCAGGTTTTGCTCTTATCGGGGTCAATTCCTCTGTAGTTTCAAGCTCTGTTGAACAAGGAACCACACAAACGCCTCCGCCTGTAAGCTCCGAACAGGTTGTCGAGATGCATGTAACGTACAGCGGCTTTGAACCCGCAGTTTTAGAAATCAAGAAAGGCGTTCCCGTGAGGTGGGTAATTTACGGAGACCAGGTAACGAGCTGCACAAGTAGAATCATTGTTCCGTCGTTAAATATTTCAAAAGCAATTAATTTTGGGGAAAACGTAATCACCTTTACACCTCAAAGCGATGGAGTTGTTAATTTTTCTTGCTGGATGGGAATGGTCCGTGGGAAGTTTATAGTTAAATAGTTAGGAGGAGAACATGGAAGAAAAAGATATGCATGCTTGCCAAACTGATATGGAAGAAGGAAATCATGCTCACCACCATAAACATGAGGGTGTTTTAAGGCTCATCCGCACTGCAGAAGGGCACCTTGCAGGCATTGAAAAAATGATTAATGAAGACAGGTACTGTATTGACATTTCCAAGCAGCTTCTTGCAATAATGTCAATATTAAGGAGAGCAAACCTTGAGATTTTGAAGACGCACATGGAAACTTGCGTCAAAAGTGCTGTAGGAAGCGAGAATTTTGAAGAGAAAATCAAAGAACTTGAAATGATAATGGAATACATGACGAAAGGTAAGGGTGAGTAAATGGTAAAGACAACCATAGCTGAGGTAAAAGGAATGACCTGTGCCTCTTGTGCAATTTCAGTAAAAAAAGCAATCAAAAACACTCCTGGAGTAATTGAAACTTCTGTTAACCTTGCTACAAACAAGGCAACGATTTCTTATGACCCAGCAATTGTAAGTCTTGAAGTGATATTCAAGAATGTTTCTAAAACCGGGTACTCCCTTGGGTTCGAGATCGAAAAAGAGGACTCAGAATTGAAATCATCGAAAATCAGATTAATTGCCTCCCTCATTTTTCTTATACCGCTAACATTGATTATGATTCCGGAAATGATGGGAAAGTTGATGATTCCTTATATGGATTTAATTGATCTTGCAATATCCTTTGTGTTGATTTTTGTTATAGGCTTTCCTATAGTTAGAAGAGCGATTAAATCACTTCTCCATGGAAACACAAATATGGATTTACTTATCACACTCGGAACTTTTGCCTCATTTGCAACTGGAGTTATGAAGGTTCTCGGAGTCCAGACTGCAAATTTTGCATTTGTCGGTGGAATGATAATGTTCTTCAATATTCTTGGTAAATACCTTGAGGCGCTTGCAAAGGGAAGGGCATCGCGTGCAATAAAAAGCCTGCTTGAGCTTAGTGCAAAAACCGCAAGAATTATTGTTGACGGGAAGGAAGTTGAAGTCGAGGTAAACGCTCTTGATGTTGGGGATATTATGGTCGTGCGGCCTGGTGAAAAAATCCCAACCGATGGACTAATCGTAGAAGGAGAAACGATCGTTGATGAATCAATGGCAACAGGCGAGTCAATGCCTGTGACCAAAGGAGTAAACGAGGAGGTAATCGGAGGAACTGTAAACCAGCTTGGGGCAGTAAGAGTAAAAGTTACGAAAGTAGGCGAGAATACTTTCCTTTCCCAATTAATAAAGCTTGTCGAAGAAGCTCAAGGCTCTAAGGTTCCTGCTCAGGAATTTGCAGACAAAGTTACTACGTATTTTGTACCAATAGTACTTGTTGTTTCTCTCTTGGTGTTTTTGTTCTGGTTTTTCTTTCCAGAAGGGGGAAAGGCAATTTTACTTTGGGGTTTACACTTTATACCATGGATCAATCCAAACCTCAACCGTTTTTCAATGGCCATTTTTGCTTCTGTTGCAACGCTTGTGATTGCTTGCCCATGTGCTCTCGGACTTGCAACACCCACAGCCATTATGGTCGGAAGTGGTTTAGGTGCAAAAAACGGGATTCTTATAAGAAACGGTAAGGCTATTGAAATTATGAAAGATGTGAATGCAATTGTCTTTGATAAAACTGGAACACTTACCGAAGGACGTCCGAGAGTGACAGATATTCTTGATTTTACGAATGATTCTTCTGGATTTACAATGCTTTGTTCTCTTGAAAATCTTTCGGAACATCCTATTGCAAGAGCCATTGTAGAAAAAGGGAGTAGTGAAGGCGTTACTTTTGAATCTGTGAAGGATTTTGTCGCAACCCCCGGCAAAGGTGTTCAGGGCATTATCAATGGCAAGTCCTACTACGCACACCGTCCAGGTGAATCTCTTACGGAGGTAGCTCAATCAAATTCAGTGAATCCACCGGGAGAAATCGTGGATAAACCTGCTGAAGAAGATTGCAGGTTACAGAAGAGTAACAGAAGATTTAAACAAACCATCAAAAAGTTAGAGAGTGAAGGAAAAACAGTAGTTATTCTTTCAGAAGATAATCATCCGATTTGCGTTGCGGGCGTGCAAGATACCTTGAAGAAAGAGTCAAAGGCAGTAATAGATGAAATAAACAGGCTTGGCATTGTTCCTATTATGCTTACTGGAGATAACAAGCAAACTGCACAGAGAATCGCTCAGGAACTTGGGATTGAAAAAGTAATCGCAGAAGTCCTACCAAAGGATAAAATAAATGTGATAAAGAGCCTCCAGACGGAGGGAATGGTTGTTGCAATGGTTGGCGACGGCATTAATGATGCGCCAGCAATAAAACAAGCAGATGTCGGAATTGCAATGGGTTCTGGCAGCGATATTGCAATTGAGGCAGGAGATATCGTCCTTTTCAGAGGGAACATTGCAAATGTACCTAAAGCTATAAGGCTTTCAAAAGCAACTTTCAAAAAGATCAAGGAAAATCTTTTCTGGGCTCTATTCTATAATCTTATCGCTGTACCCCTTGCAGCAATGGGTTTGCTTCATCCTATTATTGCTGAAATTGCAATGGCTTTTAGCTCAATAAACGTAGTCTCAAATTCTTTGAGACTTAATAAAATTAAACTTTAAAGAAAGGAGGTTTAGAATGAAACACATTGACCCGGTTTGCGGTATGGTTGTGAAAGAAGAAACGGCAAAAGCAACTTACGACTACAAAGGAAAAAACTATTACTTTTGTAGCACTACATGTGAAGAAGAGTTTAAGAAAAATCCAGAAAAATACCTAAA
This sequence comes from Caldisericum sp., assembly GCA_020692945.1. Taxonomy (GTDB): domain Bacteria; phylum Caldisericota; class Caldisericia; order Caldisericales; family Caldisericaceae; genus JAIMJY01. Next base: position 4,174 of record JAIMJY010000091.1, read on the forward strand.
CGAAAAAGATCCAAAATCGATGCCACACAAAGGTTGTTGC
>JAIMJY010000200.1 GCA_020692945.1 Caldisericum sp.
TCGAAGTTATTGTCTTGCTGTATTCTTCCCCGCAAACTCCTTTTGGAATAGTTATTGTATAAATACCGCATCCAAGGTTATAGCAAATTTCACCATTCGCATTTGTATGAACATTTGCACTCTTGCCATCAGGAAGCGTTAATGTTATGTTGGCTGCGGTAGGCACATTCTTTGTACTGCTGCTTATTGTTGTTTTTCCATCCTGATATGTATTGGTTGTGCATTCTGTCTTAAAGCAATGTTTTCCAGGAGTTGTTGTATCTGAAATATTTGTTGAAATTTGATGAGTTGTTGTTACTTCTCCGATAGGAATTCCCTGATATTGTTGCGAACCACATGTTGTGCAAGCTCCTCCAGATGAACCTCCTCCTGAAGTATAACATGTATTTGTGGTTGCGTTACAGTGTTGATTTCCAGAGCAGCCTGCATCATTATTACAATATCCTACGGGTGTAACGATACTACTACTGCTAACTGTGCTAGCTGCTGTCCCATTATTTGCTGTTGCAGTAATCGTATTCACTATTGGATCCACTATCGCTTCCCTAACCTCTGCAGTAACTAGTATGATACAAGTTACGTTTGGTGGTATATTTGTCATATTCAACCACCAATCCCTTGCACACTCTGTTGGATCTTCTGTGAATTTCCATGGGGTTGTAGTAATATTAATAAGGGAATCATCTGTACTGAAATTACCTATACCGTAATTTACATCGGTGCATGTTAGAGTTAAATTACCAACATAACAAACATTGCCAGAAACACTATCTGATAGATACACATCCATTGGAGTATCATTTCTGTTAGTGACATTGATTGCGTACAATATCTTCTCATTGATAGATGCACTCGTGGTATTTGCTATTTTTATTGCTTCAACTGGATCGCTTGCCCCCAACTGCCAATGTGGAAATACTTGGAAGTATCTGATATCACTATCTGAGTTGTTACATAGGTCTCTTGCAGTAACAGATATATTATGCCATCCTACACCCAATGTTGCTGTATTAATTGTTCCTTTCCATAT
>JAIMJY010000092.1 GCA_020692945.1 Caldisericum sp.
AATCTTTTAATATTATACTCATTAAAAATATCTGGGCAAATTTTTGAAACTTCTTTGAACATCTTTTCTGCCATATTTCTTATCTCCCACTGAGCGTGAGCGTCGAGTCTAAGCTTAAAGAAGTGCATCAATTCCCTTGCGTTTGCTGTTGCAACAATTTTTGTTTCTGTTGCATTAGGAAGGATAAAACGGGCATCCTCAATTGGAACAAGTTTTGAAAGTTTCCCATAGGAGTCTTTAATCTTGGCGATTGCTTCTTCATATATCTTTAGGGCATCAGGATTTTCATTAATTGTTTCAGGAATAATGTAAGGAAAATCATTTTCTTTTATGTACCTTTGGCTTTGCTGCGTAAAAGAAAAAAGTCTGTGCCTGACGAACTGGTGCGAACAGGAACGTGAAATCCCTTCAATCGCAAATGTGAAGGAAACGTGCTCAAAGACAGAAAAGTGGCCCAAATCTATTGCAAGGTTAATGAGGTGTTTAACGTCCTCGTTATCTAAAGAGAGGTTTTTAATACTCCCCTTGTATCTGCTCTGCCTCATTGCGGTTGCAACAACTGTCTCAGTGCAAGGAGTGTACGAAATCATCTCAACGAAAGATTCCATTTTCCCCAAGGCCTATAAATTAATAATGAATTTAGGTTTTACTTCATTATTAATCGAAGTTTTTTTCTCAACGCCTCTTGCAAGTTCCTCGTCACAGTAAGGACAGTATTTGTGCTCTCCTGGTATGTAACCGTGTTTGGGGCAAATTGAAAAGGTTGGTGTAAGCGTAATATAAGGAAGTTTGAAATTCTCGATAATTTTTTTTACGAACACCTCTGCATATTTACCTGAGGTAAGTCTTTCTCCAAGGAAAAAATGGAGTACTGTACCACCGCTGTACAAAGATTGGATTTCATTCTGCAAGCTCGCTGCATCAAACGGGTCATCCGTGTATCCAACTGGGAGTTGGGTGGAGTTAGTGTAGTATGGAGTCTTTTCAGTCCCTGCAGTTATAATGTCCGGGTATTTCTTTTTATCTTTCATTGCTAAAGAGTAGGAAGTTGATTCTGCTGGTGTTGCCTCGAGGTTGAACATATGGCTTGTTTCTTCCTGGAATTTTTCGAGGCAACTCCTCATAAACCGCATAACTTTTATCGTGAAATCAACGCCCTGCTTTGTGGTTATATTTTCTCCCATAAAGTTTGCGAGAGCTTCGTTCATTCCAATTATGCCAATCGTTGAGAAATGATTATCCCAATAGTGCCCTGTTGCTTTTTTTACTGAATCCAGATAAATCCTTGAATATGGGTAAAGGCCCGCCTCAGTGAACTGTTCAACTGTCTTTCTCTTTAATTCAAGGGCTTCGCAAGACGCATCCATAATCTCATTAAGTGTATGAAAAAATTCTCCCTCATCTTTTGATAAGTAGCCGATGCGGGGCATATTAATTGTAATAACCCCCACGCTCCCTGTGAGAGGGTTTGCTCCGAATAATCCACCACCTTTGTTTTTTAGCTCGCGAACATCAAGTTTGAGCCTGCAGCAATTAAACGAAACCTGTCCGTAGGAGTGGACGAACATGTGGTTTTCTTGTAGTTCAAGGTCGTAGAAAGAGTGTGGTGTTCTGAAGGTGATTTTTCTTATTTTTTTTACTTTAACATTTACGGCTGTTTGCTCTGGGCTCATTATATTAACGACAAGCATTACATCACCTTCTACTACATCACGTGCAAATTTCATAGTAATGGCGTTGTTTAATCCTTTGTAATCCATACTCTTTCTCAGTGGATTTATTCCTTCGTTACTCCTCTGTAATCCGAGATCATTTTCATCGAATTTATCCACGCTCCTTTTTAGTGAATTTACAATCACAGGCACAGGGTGTTTGTTTGAGTAAATTGCCTTTTTACCATCTTCAAGAGTTATTTCTAATGCTTCAGTATCAAAAATTCTCAGAAATCTCAAGACATTCGCCCATTCTGTCTTTTGTTTGCCAGGATTAAACGAGAGAACCTGAATATCCGCTTTTGCATTTGCCCAGCCCTCTGAATCAAAGTAACCTTCAATGTTCTCTTCAACAAGTTCCCCGATCGTTGCTCTCATTGACACACTTTGATTCGATGCCTTTGAGAAAATAATTTCTTCGCTTCCATCAAGGCACATGCTTCGTGCGTCTTCAGGACTGAGATCGGAGTTAACATAATTAGCGAAATAAGGAGTCCCATACTTAGCAGTTGCTTCCCACATAGTATCAAGTCTTGGGTCGCCCCAAGGGAAATTTTTATCGACATTTAAAGTTGGTATCGGAAAAGTGAAAACTCTTTTATTACCGTCGCCTTCTATCATTGTTTCCCAAAAGGCCTGGTTTATCATATTCATTTCTTCTTGAAAATCGCCATATACTTCACGTATTTCCCTTCCGCCAATTGTAGCATTCTTATTTCTTAATAACAAGGGAGGGGTGATGTCGAGAGTTAAATTAGAGAAAGGGCTTTGACCTCCTGTTCTCATTGTTTGATTCATATTATAGATAAATTCCTGAACGTGTTGTTTCACTTCTTTATACAAGAGCCTGTCGTATCGCACAAAAGGAGCAAGAAGTGTATCAAACGAGCTAAAAGCGACTGCACCTGCCGCTTCGTTTTGTAGAGTAAAGAGGAAGTTCATCATCTGCCCAAGAATTGCCGAGAGGTGTTTTGCAGGGCTTGAGTATGGTTTACCGGGTACACCACCAAAGCCTCTTTTGATCAGGTCTTCAAGGTCCCACCCAACGCAATACGCACCCAGGAAGGAGAGGTTATGGATATGTACCCATCCGTCCTTGTGTAGATCAGCGATTTTTTTCGGGTATACTTTTTCAAGCCAATATATTTCTTCGGCTTTTCCAGAAATGAATGCCTTGAGACCTTGAATTGAGTAATCGATGTTTGCGTTTTCTCGGACTTCCCAGGTTCCTTGAGAGAGATACTCTTCAAGGAGATTTGGGGTTACATGTGTTTTAAGCTCTCTCAGTTCTCTTCTCTTTTCTCTATAAAGAATAAATGACTTAGCAGTTTCATAAAAACCTTTTCTCATAAGAACTTGCTCAATTTTGTTTTGAAAAATTTCTATGCTGATAGGACTGTTTATTCCTTCGTAATCCACGCTCTTTTTCAGTGGATTATCATGCTCGTGCTCTATCTCGGTGATCACGATATTTGAAATTAAGTCGGCCATCTCTTTACCAAAAGAATGTGTGCTTTCCCCTGATTTAAGTACCGCTTTAACAATCTTGTCCCTGTCAAATTCTGCAACAGTGCCATCTTTTTTAATAACTTTTTTTATCACTTCGATCACCCCTTTATATTTACTCTTTTGTAATTGTTTATTCCTCTGTATTCATTACTCTTTTCCTATGAATACTCCTTTTTATACAACTATTTTATTTAAAAATACGATTTTTAAAAACTCATCTATTTTTCCGAAACCGTTTACTCTTTTCTAATCCGCACTCCTCTTCGGAGAATTTACTCTTTTGTATTCGCTGTACTCACGAATAATTATTTTGAGATTTTTCACTGGCAACAAGCTTAGTGTTAATCAAGTTTTTAATGAAGGAGCATGATTTTATGTGAAACTTTCCTTAAAAAAAGTGCAAAATTCTCTTAAAAACCCCTTGACAAGCAAGCAAATTATCATATAGTTTAATTAAGCAAGTGTTTATGCTATTTTATAAATCTGCTTAAAAAGAGTGCAGATAAATCCACTGAAAAAGAGTGTGGATTGCAGAGGAGTAAAAAATTAGTAGAGAAAGGAGGTGAGAAATAATGAACAAACCAGAACTCGTTGCGGTCATTGCTGAAAAAACAGGAATGAAGAAGAAAGAGGCTGAGGCAATGGTTAATGCTTTTGTTGTATCAGTCAAGGAATCTTTGAAGAAAGGTGAGAAGGTTACTCTCATTGGTTTCGGAACCTGGGCAACCAGAGAAAGAAAGAAGAGAAACGGAGTCAACCCAAGAACAGGCAAGAAACTCAGTATCCCAGCAAAAACAGTTCCATATTTCAAGGTTGGTAAGGAGTTAAAGGAAGCTGTGAAATAATTATTTATCGT
>JAIMJY010000201.1 GCA_020692945.1 Caldisericum sp.
ATACATCAAAGAAGACTGTTCTTTTGCGACAACATGGCAGGCTCTTGCGGCTGCCCTGAAAGTTATTCACTTCGGCTTGCAATGGGACTTCAAAATAAAGTTCTTAAGCAGTTGTTTCGTTTCTTCAATGAAAACAGGCGGTATGTCGTACCGTATTATATTTGCCGAGTTCTTTTCCTGTCATGCAAATAAGGTAAGATAACTATTTTAAAAATTCTCTCTCGAGTTCTTCTAAAAATTGGTAGATATGGTGCGCCTGAGGAGAATCGAACTCCTATCTACGGCTCCGGAGGCCATCACTCTATCCGTTGAGCTACGGGCGCTACTTTCTGTCTTTTATGAAAATAGATGCAAGCGATAAAACGCTGATAATCACAGATACAATTGAATGCAGCGTGCCAAAAGCTACGGCACTTTTAACAAACGTAAACACTATGATCAAAATCCCAAGGAGCACCCTAAGAATAAGTTTTGTCAACGGCTTTGGATAAACGAAACCAAAAACAAGCAATATGAAACCTACAGAAATGTACACAATAACGTTAAGGTAAGTCTCTTTTATAAAACTTGAAAGTATTAATGCTAAGGCAGCGAGGCTAATCGCAAGAACATCCATTTTAGTTCTTCTTTTTGCATTTGTTGCACAAGCCGTAAATGTTTAAAGCAGTTTCCTTTATTTCCCAACCATGATCTTTCACAGAATTTTTAATTTCTACCAAGTCGAGTGAAACATCTTCTATCTTTCCACATTTTAGACAGATAAGATGGATGTGGTCAGAAGTATTGCCGTCATATCTTTTTTTGTTTTCAAACGTTGAAAGCTGCTTGACTTCGCCCTTCTCTACAAGCAGATTAACTACGTTATAAATGGTGGTATAGCTTATGCCGGGAAGTTTTTTCTTGACATCTTTGTAGATGTCAAAGATGGATGGATGGGTATAATTACTTTTCAGGTAATTATATATTTCCAGCCTTGTTTTCGTTGCCTTAAGTTTGTTGTCTTTTAACATAA
>JAIMJY010000093.1 GCA_020692945.1 Caldisericum sp.
GAGAATACAATAAAAAAGAAGGGAGGTAGAAATGGCTGAGTTTAAAAATAACGATTCGGAATTAGAGAAAAAATTATGGCAAGCTGCAGATAAATTACGTAGCAATATGGATGCGGCAGAATACAAACATGTAGTTTTAGGTTTAATCTTTTTGAAATACATCTCAGACTCTTTTCAAGAAAAGCACGAAGAATTGATACATGAAGAATATGCAGTATTGGAAGATAAGGATGAATACTTGAGATATAACATTCTCTGGGTTCCAGAAAATGCTCGTTGGAACTTCCTTCAGAAGAACGCCAAACAACCCGATATAGGGAAATTAGTTGACAATGCAATGGACCTTATAGAAAAGGACAACCCGTCACTGAAAAGAATTTTACCAAAGAATTACGCACGACCTGAGCTGGATAAAAGAGTTTTAGGTGAACTCATTGACTTAATAGGCACAATTGGTCTTGGTGATTCTAAAAACAAAGAAAAGGATATTTTAGGAAAAGTATATGAATACTTTCTTGGTCAGTTTGCAGATGCAGAAGGTAAAAAAGGTGGTGAATTCTATACTCCACGGTGCATTGTAAAACTTCTTGTAGAGATGATAGAGCCCTTTAAGGGAAGAGTTTATGATCCATGCTGTGGTTCTAGCGGAATGTTCGTTCAGAGTGAGGAATTCATCCGTTCCCATGGTGGAAAGCTCGCGACAATTTCAATATATGGGCAGGAATCAAATCCAACAACCTGGAAACTAAGTAATATGAACCTTGCAATCAGGGGTATCGAAGGGAATATTCAACTTGGGGATTCATTTCTTGATGATAAACACAAAGATTTGAAGGCAGATTTTATACTTGCAAATCCTCCATTCAACGTTAGTGATTGGCACGGAGAGTTATTGAGAGAAGATGTGCGTTGGAGATTTGGAGTGCCGCCTGTTGGGAATGCAAATTTTGCCTGGGTGCAGCATATGATACACCATCTAGCGCCCCATGGAATAGCAGGCTTTGTTTTAGCAAATGGTTCTCTAAGTTCTAATACTTCAAATGAAGGAGAAATAAGGAAAAATATCATTGAAGCAGATTTAGTGGATTGTATAATTGCCTTACCTACGCAATTATTTTTTAACACGCAAATTCCTGCATGCCTGTGGTTTATTGCAAGAGACAGGGAAAATTACAAATTCAGGAATAGGCAAGGAGAGATACTATTTATAGACGCTCGTAAGATGGGCATAATGAAAGACAGAAGACACAGAGAGTTAACAGAAGAAGATATAAAAAAAATTTCAAGTACTTACCATACATGGAGAAAGGAAGGTGGAGAATATAAAGATATACCTGGCTTCTGTAAGTCAGCAGTATTAGAAGAAACCCGAAAACAAGGTTATATATTAACGCCTGGCCGTTATGTAGGAATGGTCGAGGAGGAAGACGATGGTATACCATTTGAGGAAAAAATGAAAAAGCTAACGACAGAGCTTGCAGAGCAGATGAAGGAATCTCAAAGATTAGATGAAGAGATTAAAAAGAATCTGGAGAGCATAGGATTCAAAATAATCTGCTGAAAAAGAGTGCAGATTACAGAAGATTAAGAATGACAAAAGAAGAATTAATAAAACGACTGGAAGATATCGAATGGGAAGATTTCGAAGTAAAAGCAGCAAGATCTGCCGTGCCTCAAAGTAGTTGGGAAACTGTATCTTCATTTTCTAATACTGCTGGTGGATGGTTAATATTTGGCGTACAACAGTTGGGTAAAGAGTTTATTATTCAAGGGGTGGAAAACCCAGAGAAGATAGAGCAGGATTTTATTACCGCTTTACGCGGCGGCAAATTCAATATAAAAATTCAAACAACAAATAAAAAGTATAAAGTTAATGGGGTAGATATACTTGCGTTTCACGTTGCCTCAGCACCCGCAAAATTTAAACCTATATATTTTAGTAACTCACTTAAAAATACTTTTATAAGGACTGGCAGTGGAGATCAGCGAGCCACACAAGAAGAAATTGACGCAATGTTCAGAAACTCTTCTTTCGAAAGCAAAGACAAAGAGTTAACGGACTTCGCAATAAGTGACTTAGATGAGGAAACAGTTCATCGGTATAGAACTTATCTTCAAAACATTGAGCCCGCGCACAGCTACAATAGCCTGTCTAATGCGGAATTTTTGCAAAAACTCAACGTTTTGATAAATCAAAAAATCACTATTGCTGGATTACTCGTGTTTGGAAAAGAAGATTGCATTAATTATGTGATTCCTGATTTTAGGATTGATTATTTGGAGATTGCAGGTACATCTTACAGCAAAGCACCTGCAAGGTATAAGTATAGACTACCCGGCGAGGAAAATCTGTTCAACTATTATTTCAGCGTATATAAAAAACTGATTAAAAACATTGATATTCCATTTAAAGAAGGAAAAAATGGCTTTAGAGATGAAGATCAACCGCAAGTAAATGCAGTAAAAGAAGCCCTGGTTAATCTATTAATGCACACAGATTACTTCAGCAATGCAAAACCGAGGATAAGAGTATTTACAGATAGAATAGAATTCTTCAATCCCGGAGGACTTCCAAAAAAGCTTGAGGATATTATAAATGAAGATTTCTCTATGCCAAGGAATTCTACAATTGCGAAAATCTTTAGAATCATAAAGCTGTCGGAAAACATTGGCTCAGGATTTCATAAAATGATTAATGGATGGGAAAGCTACTACAAAGTGAAGCCAGATATTACAGGAGACTTTGACAGCTACACAATTACATTTAAATATAGTCAAGCCCCCCAAGTTACTACCCAGGAAACTGTGGAGAAAATAACCAAGATAATTAATGAGAACAAAGATTTACCTAAAAAAGAGTTGGGTGTAAAGTTGGGAGAAGAGTTGGGTGTAAAGTTGGGAGAAAATGAGGCTGAGGTTATAAGAATAATTGTCGAAAATAATCTTATTACATCTGTGGAGTTATCTAAAAGGATAGGAATAAGTACAACTGCAATAGAAAATAACATAGCTAAACTCAAGAAAAAAGGTATTCTAAGACGAGTTGGTTCAGATAAAGGCGGTTATTGGGAGATTTTGAAATGAAGCATAAGGCAATAAAAAAGAGTTTGGAGAGGATTGGGTATAAGATAAAAAGATGAGATTAATCATAAGAAATTTGTTTGGAGAAAGAACCGGAAAGTATAGAGAAATTAAGACAAAAGATTATTTTCCCGAAAATATAATAGTTAAAATCCTTATGTTAATGAATAAATTTAATGCTGAAAATCGATTTGTTAGCGTTGTTTTTTCATTTTTAGAAAGACTAAGCTATTTAATCCCAGTAGGTATAATTAGAAATTATAATGATTTAAGGCAAATTGCTGACTATTTGTCTAATTCTACAGTGGATGAATTTTTTTCTGCAATAGAATTATATTCAGATACTTTGCTCGAGATTGTGGGTCAGTCAGACCCTTTCCGGAAGGATTATTATGAATTTATTAAGGACTTCAATGACTTGTTGGCTTATAATAAAGTTAGATTTAAACTGGTTTTTGACGCACAAACTCAAAAAATATATGTTGAACCGGTGTTCTCAGAAAAAGAAGAAGAGAATAAAGAGATTATTTATAGCTTGATTAAAAATGACGAAAAAATAAATAAATATTTTACAGACAGCCTGAATTTTTTTGCTAAAAGAGGATTTAAAGATTCTATTGAAAATGCCTATCTTACATTAGAAAAATATCTGAAATCAAAGACAGGAAATCAACAATTGGATGCTTTGAAAAATTTTGAAATATTTCAAAAAAAGTACATATCTAAAGATAAAGGGATATTCTTTGTTAGACCAGACATTATGAAAAAATTAATTGGCGATATTTACGCTATAAGAAGCGAAATAAAATCACATTCTGATAAAGAAAACTTCGACACCAACCAATTTTTAGAAGAGACAGCGAGGTTTCAGCTAAATGAAGTAATGGCATGTATAATATTATTAGAGGAAATGAGTAAGCAATGAA
>JAIMJY010000094.1 GCA_020692945.1 Caldisericum sp.
TTAAAACTGACATGGGAGATGTACCTATTGAGAAACTTCTTTTAATTAATTTAAGTGAAAACGGGTTATAGAACAAGTTGGACCTGAGTGGCTCGTAACATTTCCTTCTATTTTATTTAATAAGAAAAGGTAGGTTTTTAATATTAGGGTAGCCCTTAACGCTTAAATTTAGGGCATTTCCGTATGTCAAAAAAGGTTGTGAACTCAGAAAATAAAAAGATTTTTGATGAGGCAATTCGGCAACTTTGAAATTTCTGCATCATAACGTATAATCATCTTATGAAAAAGCTATTTTTGCTTGTTATAGTTTGTGCCCTTTTATTTTTATCAGTTTCTTATTCCTTTGTAACCTGCACTCCTCTTCAGCAGGTTTATGCGTTTGCAAACGACAGCCGTATTGTTGTTGATAAGTCATACCATCTGCTGTATGTAAAAGATGGTTCAACAATAAAAGTAGTCATACCTGTTTGCATGGGAGGTACCGGAGATAGCGATACTCCCGTTGGTAGCTACACGATAGAAAACATAGTTAACGATCCAAATTGGTATTTCGAGGGGAAAACTTATCAGCCTTACTATCTTGATAAAGAAAACGGGCTTGGCTTTGTGTGGATGGGTATCTCGCTGCCGTCTTACGGTTTGCACGGCACAAATGAGCCATTTTCTATTGGAGGCAACTTCTCACATGGTTGTGTAAGAATGGAAAACAGTGATGCTCTCACTCTTTCTAAGACTGTTAAAATCGGTGCAAGCGTTGAGATAAAAGCAGGAACTAACAATGCCTTTGCCAAACATTTGAAAACTATTTCTGCCTTATATGCCCTTGAAAAAGTTATCGATGGAGCAAAATAACCTGCTGAAAAAGAGCGCAGGTTACAAAGGATTTAAACAAGAGGATTTATGTTAATTGAATTTAAAGGAAAAAGACCTAAAATAGCAAGAGATGTCTTTGTTGCAGAAAATGCAGTTATTATAGGTGACGTTGTCATTGAGGAGGGTGCAAGCATTTGGTTTGGCGCGGTTCTAAGAGGTGATATTGGGCCTATAAGAGTTGGAAAAAAAAGCAACATTCAAGATAACGCAGTAGTTCATGTTGATGAGGGAAAACCTTGCATAATAGGAAGTTCTGTTACCGTAGGCCATAGTGCTATTCTTCATTCTGCTAAAATAGGAGATAATACTCTAATTGGTATGGGAGCAGTCCTTCTTACGGGGGCAATTATTGGGAGTAACTGCGTAGTTGGGGCTAAGGCATTAGTTCTTGAAAATGCAACAATTCCAGAGAACACGCTTGCAGTGGGAATGCCAGCAAAAGCTCTAAGAGCTATCACTTATGAAGAAAGGCATTTAATAACAGAGAACGCTAACCATTACGAAAAATTAGCCAAGGAATACAAAGAACGAGAGAATTCTTAAATCCCTTGTAATCCATACTCTTTTTCAGTGGATTTATAATTGCATTTCACTCATTTTTTAAAGTAAACACCGTGATTTCAGGCAGAGAAAAAAGCCTTATAGGTGTAACCGACGTGCCTATGCCCCTGTTCACATAGAGCTTGCCAAATTCTGTATCGTACATTCCTCTTATGTATTTTGTATTAGTCGGGGTAATCTTTGAGGAAATGATTGGGAGGAAAATTTGTCCACCATGTGTGTGCCCTGTTAAAATGAGGTCAAACTGCATATCTTTAACGTGATTTACAATATCTGGCGCATGGGCAACGAGCACGGTAAATTTATCAAAGTTAACCCTCGCGGTAGCATCTTCGAGGTTATCGTGCTCTGTGTACGGGTCATCAACACCTACTAGGTTTATGAAGTCTTGTCCTCTTTCGATGTAAATGTTTTCATTTCTCAAGACTTGTATATCGTATTGTTTCAATAGCTCCACGAGGGCATCCATGTCCCCCATCCAAAAGTCCCAGTTTCCCAATGTTGCAATGATTTGCCCTGAGAACTTTTGACGAAGATGATCGAGAAAAATCTTCACCTCAGGGAGCTCTTCTTTCTTTTCGCAAAAATCCCCTGAAATAACGAGTAAATCGGGACTAATGGATTGAATTGCAGAAATTGTCTGCGACTCTCTAAGCCCGTTTCCTTTTATGTGCAAGTCTGAGATTTGCACGATTTTAAAGCCCGTAAGCTCGAGAGGAATTTTCGGGGAGTTGATATCAAGTTTTGTTGTCGCTACGAAATTGGGCTCGATAAGAAACGCATCAACCAAAAGGAGAGCAATCAAAATTAAAATTATGTATTTCATTAGTGCCTCTTTAATCTTCTGTAACCTGCGCTCCTTTTCAGCAGGTTATTGTCATTATGTCTCTCCATTTATGGGAAAAAGTTTACGAAATCAATGTCGCCCTTTACAATCTCGTTTAGATCTGTGAGCTTGCGGTTCTGAGTGTTAAACAAGTAGTATTTACTTATACCATATTTCGTACTTGCCACAATTAAAGTATCCTTGCCATTATTTGAAATTTGGCACTGTCCTATCATTGTATCGAAAAAATTTTCTTTTATCTTGAGTTTTTTGCCAGTCATTAGGTCCAACTTATACAAAGAATTATCCTGGGAATCATTATATAAGAGAATGTCATTGAGGATTGAGTACATGTTGCTCCCGAATTTACCGTTGAGCCTCTCTTTTGTGTTTCCACCAGTGCTTACAAGCCAAAGAGATTGGTCTTCTTCTCTTAGAAGGAGATACTTTCCAGTAGAAGAAATATACTCTACCGTGTATCCGTGATCTTTTTCTTCCATAAGTTTTACGTCAGTTTCGTTTTCAAGGTCTTTCATCCACAAAGACGCTCTGTCGTTGTCTTCTTGTTTAAGCAAATAAAGGACCTTATTGCTTTTAGGTAGGAACCCAAGTAGTCCGGTAGATACCTTTGTGCCTTTTACAAGATTTACTTTTCCACTTCCGTCAATATTCATGACCCAAAGAGAGTAGTCCTGAGAGCCTTTTTGTGCAAAGGTGAAAACAATCTTGTTCTCAGAGGGAGAAAGCTTTACACCGTAGCAATCACCATCGAGTTCTTGCGTCAAATTCTTTTGAATTTTCCCATCAGTTGAAACTTTCCAGATTGAGCGTGGGTACGTTTCAAATAAAGGGCTATCCCTTAACAAAATTACCTCGGTATCATTATTTAAAAATGAAACAAAATATCCGTAAGGGAGCATTGTCTTGAGACTGCCATCTATGCTCGTAATATAAGATAGCTCCCTTCCGTTATTGGCAAATGCAAAAAACACCTTGATGCCGTCTTCGGAAAGGCCGGTAAGTTCTGGGGATAAATGCCCTACTACAGAATCAAGTGCAGTCAAGGGTATAGAAACATTACCTGTTAGATTTACCAACTGACTTCCGTCAACTGTTGACGAAAAATAGCAATCCTTCTTTAAAGTAGGGTCATATGCAATAAAGGTAATCCACTTTGCATCTTTTGAGACTATATATTCGCTTTCTGTAAGGCTAATTCCGTCTGCAATTATAGAGCCTACTAAACCTTTGGCAAGGTTTACTTTACTGTTGTCATCTAAATCAACACTCCAAATACGATAAGGATTTACGCTTTCAAAAATCACTCTGCTGTTAATAAGGATGGGGTTGTAGAATGGACCTGCAATTCCTTCTGTAAGAGTTCTTGATTGAAGTGTTTTTATATCTAAGCGCTTAATCGAGGCGATCGGAGTATAAAGTGAAGGGTACTCTGTATAGATAAAATTATCTTTGTAAAAGCCAAGAGGCCACATGGAATAGAAGTCTTTTTTGCCATCTGTAAGTTTCGTCATTTTTCCATTTTCATCTACCTTAAATAGGCTGTTACCTGATGAAACAACTACGGGCGTTGATGTTACTCTTGTTAGAAACATGAAGCCCTTCAAGGCAAAAATACTTGCAATAACCAGAGCTACAGCCACGCCAAGAAGTATAATTTTACTTTTCACTCTGCGCCTCCGTATATATTTTAATCAAATT
>JAIMJY010000202.1 GCA_020692945.1 Caldisericum sp.
TGGATAAAACAAACAGTATTGTGAAAAAGTCAAATGACTTAATTGAAAAGTCGAGGTATGAGTTAACCCTTACTCAGCAACGTTTGATTCTTTATACAATTGCGCATATTAAGATATCTGACGAAGACTTTAAAACTTACGATATACCTGTTTCTGAACTTATAGAAAAGGCAGGTAGTTCTGATTGGTTATACTCTGAACTTAAAAAAGAAGCAGAGAACTTATTGAAAAAAACTTTTTCGCTGGAGACTATGAGTGAAGACAATCAGAAAGTTTTTACGACACTTGCTTGGTTTTCTTTCGTTCAATACAAAGAGGGATCAGGCACTTTACAGGTTCATTTTGATCCGCACTTAAAGCTTTATCTTCTTCAACTTAAAGAGCGTTTTACTACATATATGCTTAAATATGTTTTACCAATGCGTCACCCTTATTCAATTCGTATCTACGAGCTTTTGAAACAGTATGAGCACTTTGAGAAGCAAGAACGTGACTTTGATCTTAAAGAGTTTAAACAACTCTTAATGATTGAAGAAAAGCCGGCGTATAAACTATACGGTGACATCAACCGTGGGATTCTTAAGCCTGCCATTAAGGAAATTAACAAACACACTGATTTAAAAATTACCAAGTTTGAGGAGCGGAAGCGCTCCCGTAAGGTTATAGGCTTCACCTTTCACTTTAAAACTAATCAAATCAGTGATTCTGAACCTATTCAAGAGCAGCCTCAGCCCTCTGAACCTGCAAAAGAGTCTGTCAATGAACGCCTCGAAGCTTTGTTTCTGAATGTCCCTGAGAAAGTTCAAACTCCCAGTGTCAAAAACATTGTCTCAACTTTTCTTAATAAAGATGACGATTATATCATCTCAAATATCAAATATGCTTCCGAGCACTCTGATGATAACTTCGTAGGGTATCTCGTGGAATCTCTGAATAATGACTATGCAAAAGATGTCCGGGACCAGGAGGCTCTTGTAAGAGAGAAAGAATTACAAGACAAGCAGCAAGC
>JAIMJY010000203.1 GCA_020692945.1 Caldisericum sp.
ATGTACTTATGGTTCATCCACTTGAGCTTGCCTATGTCAAATATGGCAGGTGCTTTGTTCACGGCATCAAGATCAAACAGTTGGATGAGTTCTTCCTTTGTGAAGAACTCTCTGTCATCCTTAGGAGACCAGCCAAGAAGTGAGAGGAAGTTAAATAGTGCCTGAGAAAGGAAACCCATTTCTCTAAACTGTCTGATGGAAGTTGCTCCATGTCGTTTAGAGAGTTTTGTATGGTCGGCAGCAAATATTAGAGAGATGTGTGCAAATGCCGGAAGAGGAAAATCGAGTGCTTCGAATATGAGTATCTGTTTTGGCGTATTCGAGAGGTGTTCTTCTGCTCGTATTATGTGAGTAATCTTCATGAGTGCATCGTCAATAACTGATGCGTAGTTGTAAATAGTAACTCCATTTGACCTTCGTATTACAAAATCCTTGAATTCATTAGAGTTAAAATGCACTTCACCTCTTACAAGGTCATTTACTATGATTTCTTTACCTTCATCTACCTTGAATACGATTGCAGGTTGTATGCTTTTATCCTTAAATTCTCTTACGCGGGATTCTGTTTCTCTCTCTTTCAGTTTCCCGTAGGAGAATGTTTTGAGTTCTTTCTCATAGGTTTCTCGTATTTGCCGTATCTCTTCATCTGAGTAGTACAGTTCATAGGCAGAGCCTTTACTAAGGAGGATATCAATGTAGTGGTTGTATATATCCATTCGCTCTTTCTGTCTGTATGGTCCAAATGCTCCACCTTTGAGGAATCCTTCATCCCAATCAATCCCAAGCCACGTGATATCGTCAATCATACTCTTGACTGCTGCATCCGTCGAGCGCTTTGCGTCGGTGTCATCGAGGCGAAGGATAAACGTTCCTCCGTGACGTCGTGCAAACAGATAGTTGAACAATGCAGTTCTTGCATTGCCTATGTGTATCTCGCCCGTTGGGCTTGGTGCATATCTTACTCTTACCATTTATCTAACCTCCGAGTGTTTCAATAACGGTATTTTATCA
>JAIMJY010000012.1:0-22818 GCA_020692945.1 Caldisericum sp.
TAATGTTGAAAGGTTTTTGTATCTCACGAGAAATTCGGGGGAAACGTAAATCAGAGAGTACTTCCTTTCTTTAATTCCGTTAATTTTTGTTTCTTTTTCAAGATATGTATCGTCGCTATTAAGGTAGGTTGCAAATGAAATTCCCTTAGATTTAAGTGAGTTAACTTGGTCTTTCATTAGTGCAATGAGTGGAGTGATTACAATAGTTAAAAATCCATTTTCATGCAAATCAATTGCCGGAAGCTGAAAAAGAAGTGATTTGCCCGATCCAGTGTTTGCAGTCAAAAATAAATCTTTATAACTTTCACCATTTATGGCAGCATTTATGTTTTTTGCAATTTTGTTAAGTACATCCAGTTGTGGAACAACCTTTGTTTTATTGTTCTCGTTAGGTTTTTCATAAACTCTGATGTCTCTAAATTTTGCATCACTACCCCAAAATTCTTTGAGATTTTCTTCAAAGTTGAATTCCACCTTTTCCTCCTTACTGTTAAAACTATTAATTTATTTTATGACTTGTGACAAGATTTGCAAGGAGGCGAATTGTTTTGTTAAAGGTTCAAAAAAGTGTTGAATTTGCCATGTAAAAAATCATAATTCTTTGGAATTGCAAATACAGCAATTACAGAGGAATAAAAAGAGAGTAAATCGCACTTCTTTTCAGTAGATTTACTCCTTTGTAATCTGCTGAAAAAGAGTACAGATTACATTATTTTGTAAGTTTTAATTTTTAGTATATAATGTAAAAATTGGATTTTTTGCAAAAAATCATAAAAACTGGAGGTAATGCACAAATGCCTTATGATAAAGATGAAGAAATTTTTGTAAGGCTAACAAGGCGACAGACTGAGTTTATGGAGGCTCTTATTAATATTTACGAAAAGACAAAAGAGCCAGTCTGCTACAAAGAGGTTGCTGAAGTGATGAATGTAAGTAAATGGACCGCCTACGATATCATTCAAGAACTGAATAGAAAGGGCTTTTTGAAACTTGAGTACAAGCTTAACCCAGGACCGGGGCGCTCTGAAATTAGATTCGTCCCCAAGGAAACCGCAATCGAAAGAATAGGAACGAAGGAGCCGGAAGGTACTTTCAGTTTTATTAAACACTGGGTAAGCGACCATCTCAAAAAATACGAGGATTTTAGCCTTTCACGCGCTATTTCTTTTGTCTCAGGTAAAGTTAACAATGAAAAAAGTTCACTACTTATAGTGTTGTATACCGTTTCCCTGTTTGTGATATTTTCAAAAATTTATAACATTGACGGAATCATTGACATGAAAAAGCTACTTGCGATTGACATCTATCCTGCTGTTACCATTTCGTTCCTTGCAGAGCTCATGTTTTCATTGATAGACAGCGAAGAAAATATCCTGAAGTTCAAGGTGAACAAGACGACTTTAGAAAAGTTTTACGCCCTTAAGCGAAAATTCAGGGAAAATAACCAACTTATCCCATCCAATTCACAGAGAAAAGTATTAGAGTATTTAGAAAGCATTTTATAAATATATCAAGGAGGTGAACCGATGAGCATCGGCACAAATGTTAAGAAAGCAGTCCTTACAAGAACTGTTGATGGCATCGTTAATTACCTTCAAGTTGATCCTGTTAGAAGAATCAAGGGTGCAATTGATTTTGCCTACACTTTTGCGCTACTTCCTGTATGATTGTTGACCATCCTAAAGTAATGAGAAGGATTGGTTCGCTCTAGGGCGTATGTAGCACTGATGGCACGCTTGAGAACCTTTCGAAAAAGTGGGAAGAACTCTCAAGGCCTGTCTTTGAGAGAGATTTTTCTCAAGTTGCCAAGAAGACTAAAGAGTACAAAGAGAGGAATAAAAAAATCATCGAGAAGAACAGAAGAGATATCGAACAATTCTATGTTTCCAATAGAATAGAAAAGTAAAAATGAAGGAAAGCACAAAGGGGGCATCTCACATTTTAGGAAAAACTTGAAAGAGGTGCTCCTCTTCCTTTTTCCAACACTTACAATCCTATTCTTAGAAACACTAACATAAAAACTCTACTAAGAGGAATTAACAGTGTTGGTATAGTGGCTCTTGCGCTTTGCATGATAGCAGTATGAGGTCTCTTGACATTCTTCTATGTTTTTTACTCCTCTGTAACCTGCGGTCCTTTTCAGCAGGTTTACTGATATTATTATACAACATTTTCTGTCTTTAATTAGATATTTTTGCAAAATTCAGATTTTCTTATATAATTAAACTAAATGAAAATTAATTTTTTAGCCAAACCACTTTTTATGATAACTTATTTCTCTGTAACCTACACTCTTCGTGAGCAGGTTTACGCCTCAGAAGTTAGTATTAAAGTTATTTTTGTAGTTATACTTATATATCTAAATAAGCTCAAATATAGGTGGTCATTAACCCCCTATAAACCTTTATGGAGGTAGGACATGAGAATTCTTGTTATCAATCCGGGTTCAACTTCTACAAAAATTGCAGTGTTTGATGAGGAAAAGTCCGTCTTTGAGAAAACGCTCAGGCACTCAACAGAGAGCTTGTCGAGCTTTACAAAAATCATTGACCAGTATGCTTTTAGGGTTAATATTATCTTAAACGAACTTACTGTAAATTCCTTCAAGTTCGAGGATTTTACAGCTATTGTAGCACGCGGCGGCCTTATGCACCCAATAGAGTCTGGAACGTACATTGTAAACGATGACATAGTGAACGACCTGAAAGAAGGGCGATACGGAGAGCATGCATCAAATCTTGGGGCTATCATTGCAAAGGCACTTGGCGACAAGTTTTCAAGGCCTGCATATATCGTAGACCCTGTAGTTGTTGATGAAATGGAACCTGTGGCAAAATTTACAGGTCTTAAAGAAATCAAAAGAAAATCTATTTGGCATGCCCTCAACCAAAAAGCTATAGCTCGTCATGCTGCAAGAGACTTCGGTAAGAAGTATGATGAAGTAAATCTTATAGTCGTTCATCTTGGCGGAGGAATCTCCATTGCGGCACACCAAAAAGGAAAAACAATAGATGTGAACAATGCCCTAAACGGTGACGGGCCGTTTGCTCCAGAAAGGTCAGGCGGGCTCCCCTCAATAAGCGTTGCAGACTTATGCTTCAGTGGCAAATACACCTATGAAGATGTTAAAAAATTCTTTGCAGGAAAAGGTGGCATAATGTCGCACCTTGGGACAAACAATACAATTGAAGTACAACAAAAAATTGAAGCAGGAGATACTTATGCCAAATCCGTCTATGAGGCTATGGCATACCAGGTAGCAAAAACTGTCGGCGAAATGGCGACAGTCCTTATGGGAAAGGTCGATGCAATTGTCCTCACTGGTGGACTTGCTCATTCGGAGATGCTTGTTAACTGGATAAAGAAACGTACCTCTTGGATTGCAAAAGTGCTTGTTTATCCAGGCGAAGACGAAATGCAGGCATTGGCAGAAGGAGTGGTTAGAGTCCTGAAAGGGGAAGAAAAAGAAAAAATTTATGAAAGAATTTGAAATCAATAACCTACTGAAAAAGAGTGCAGGTTACAGGGGAGCAAATCTACTTAATAAAGAATTCAATATCTTTGCAGGCCGCATTGGCTCTGGTAAAACTGAAATAGCAATAAACCTTGCCATCAAAATAAAATCACTTGGCATCAACTGTACACTCTTTGATATGGATGTTGTGAAGCCATACATAAGGATAAGAGATATTAAAGAATTGTTTGCCTCTTACAACATCAAACTTGTCGCTCCCCCTGATATTACAAGGGCAATAGACCTGCCAATTTACCCAAAATTCATCATAGGCGAACTCATGGAAAGAGGGAGCATGAAAATTCTTGATGTTGGAGGAGACTCTTATGGTGCAGGCTCAATAGCACAATTCAGAAAGGCAATCGGTGAAAGCTACAACTTTCTTTTTGTTGTTAATACAAGAAGGCCCGATACAGCCACAAAAAAAGATATAATAAAGGCAATAGCTGAAATCCAGAATTCTGCGAAGATGAAAATCACGCACATTGTGTTTAATACCAACCTCAGATGGAAAACTACAAGCGATGTAATTAAAGAAGGTTTCAATATTGTAAAGAGCGTTTCAGATGAAACAGGTATACCAATTATGTTTGGGGGCATTGACGAAAATGGAATTGAGATGGTTGACTCAATTGATATTCCCTTCCTTCCATTAAAATTGTTCGTGAATCCTCTTCCAATTTTGGAAGATTAAAAATAAACAAGGAGGTTTTGCATGGAACCAAAAGTAATCATTAATGAGCAGAGGTGCAAAAGTTGCGGCCTTTGCATAAGTATTTGCCCTAAAAAAGTCTTACGGATTTCTGATAAAATCAATTCACGCGGTTACCACCCTGCTGAACTGTTTGACAACGAAAATTGCATTTCTTGCGGGTTCTGCTATCTTATCTGCCCTGATAAGGCAATTGTAGAGGTAAGAAGACCGGAACCCGTGAAACAAGGAGGTTAAAATGGGAGAAAAAATTTTAATGAAGGGGTCAGAAGCCATTGCAGAAGCTGCAATTAGAGCAGGCGCTATGGCCTTCTATGGTTACCCGATTACTCCACAGAATGAAACGCCAGAATATTTTTCAAGGAGAATGCCTGAATTGGGACGCACTTATCTTCAGGCAGAAAGTGAAGTAGCGGCAATCAATATGGTTTATGGAGCAGCCTGCACCGGCACGCGAGTCATCACCACTTCTTCAAGCCCTGGCATCAGTTTGATGCAGGAAGGATTTAGCTACATTGCAAACTCTGATGTTCCATGCGTTGTCGTTAATGCAATGCGTGGGGGTCCTGGTCTTGGGGATATTGCTCCTGCTCAGGCTGATTACTTCCAGGCAACAAAGGGCGGCGGCCATGGGGACTATCATTCCATCGTACTTGCACCTCACACAGTGCAAGAACAGTGCGATATGATGTACGATGCGTTCGACCTTGCCGATAAATACAGAATTATGGTCGTGGTTTTAGTTGATGGTCTTCTCGGACAGATGATGGAGCCAGTAGAATTTAAAGACTGGGCTGACGTAAAGTCTTACAAGACACCGGATTGGGCAACAGTTGGTCAGGGAGAACGCAGCAACAGAAACATCATTACTTCGCTTGAGATACTTCCTGAAGATCTTGAAAAAATGAATTTAAAGCTTCAGGAAAAGTACAGAACAATTGAAGAGATTGAAGTTAGATTTGAAGAGTATAAAATGGATGATGCAGAATACGTAATTACCGCATTTGGAACAACTGCTCGTATTGCCAAAACATCTGTTAACATGGCACGTAAAGAAGGCATACGAGTTGGTATTATTAGACCAATTACGCTCTACCCGTTCCCTTACGCAGTAATTGAAAAAAGAGTAAATCAGGTTAAATTCTTCTTTGATGTAGAGATGAACGCAGGGCAGATGCTTGAAGATGTGCGACTTGGGGTTAACGGCAAGAAACCGGTTTACTTCTACGGAAGACTTGGTGGAATGGTACCAACTGCCGAAGAGATTTATACTGCTTTCAAAAAGCAAATTGGAGGCTAACATGAAACTTATATATAAAGCACCAGATACGATGACCGAGAAAGACACAACATACTGTCCAGGGTGCCCTCATGGCATTGCGCATAGACTCATTTCAGAATCACTTGAAGAGATGAACCTCGTAAAGAAAACCGTTATTGTTTGGCCTGTAGGCTGTTCGGTATTTGGATATTACTTCATTGGAACAGATGCTGTTGAGGCGGCGCATGGCAGAGCCTGTGCAATGGCAACAGGAATAAAGAGAGTACATCCAGAGAGTTTTGTAATGACATACCAGGGCGATGGAGACCTTGCCTCAATCGGAATCGCAGAAACAGTGCATGCAGCAGCAAGAGGCGAAAAGATAACAACAATATTCATCAACAACGGAAACTATGGAATGACAGGCGGACAGATGGCTCCAACTACACTAATTGGGCAGGTTACAACGACCACACCCTACGGTAGGAAGCCTGAAGCAAATGGCTTCCCTATGCATGTTCCTGAAATGCTTGCCACACTTGATGGGCCTGCCTATGTTGCAAGGGCTGCTCTTGATAGTCCGCAGCACATAATTCAGGCAAAGAAATTCATTCAAAAAGCTTTTTCCGCACAGGCGAAAAGATTGGGCTTCTCGATTGTCGAGCTTGTATCAACATGCCCAACAAACTGGAAGATGACTCCTGTTGAATCAATGGAAAGAGCGCGAAAAGAAGTGCTTCCTGTGTTTCCAATAGGTGAATTTAGAGTTATAAAGGGGGTAGAATAAAATGGAAAAAGGAGTTGTTATTTCAGGATTTGGCGGGCAGGGAGTAATGCTTGCAGGTGAACTCCTTGCAGAAACAGGCAAAGAAGAAGGGAAGTTTGTTACATTCCTTCCATCATACGGTCCTGAGATGAGAGGTGGTACCGCAAACTGCCATGTGATCATTTCTGATGAAGAAATCGCTTCTCCTATTATTGATCACCCTGAAGCTGCAATTATATTAAACCTTCCCTCTCTTGACAAATATGAACCTCTGATGAAAGAGGATGGCTTAATCATAATTAATAAATCAATTGTCCCAAAGGAAGTAAAGCGAACAGACGTGAAAATACTTCAGGTAAAGGCTCAGGAAGTTGCTCGTGATCTTGGAAACGAGAAAACAATGAATCTAATCCTCCTCGCAGCATATGTTGAAATTGAAAAACCCGTGAGTATTGAAGGCCTTAAAAAGGCACTCAGAACATTTTTGACAGGACGTAAGGAGACACTCATCGAAGTAAATGAGAAAGCCATAAACAAGGGCATTGAAATAGCAAGAGAATTCTTAGGAGTGAAATGATGAAAACAGTTAAACCTCAGGAAATTAAGGCAGAACCAGTTGAATTTAATGGAACACTTATCCCTGGCGTGACAATTCGGTGGCTTATAAAGCGTGAAGATGGTGCTGATAAGTTTGCAATGAGGTATTTTGAGCTTGAAAAAGGCGTTGTAATACCAGAGCACAGCCATCCATGGGAGCATGAAATTTTTGTTCTTGAAGGAAAGACTATTATAACCGAAGGTGAAGAAGCTCGCACAATTGAAGCAGGTACTGCAGCTTACATTAAGCCCAATGCTCCTCACTCCTACAAAAACATCGGAAACGGTAAACTTGTATTTTTGTGCATAATACCTTATACTAAGGTGTGAATATTGATTTAAAAGGGAAGATAATTCTTTTAACGGGAGGCTCTTCAGGAATTGGAAGAGCCTCATTGGTAATGCTTGCCAGTGGAAAGGCAAAGATAATTGCAGTAGGACGCTCTGAAAGGCACATTGAGGAAACGCTTGCTATTGTGCCTCAAGCCCATTTCATAAAGGCTGATCTTTCTAAAGATTCAGCGCCTGATTATGTCATTGAGGAGGTCCTCAAATACACAGGTACGCTTAACGGATTTTTGCATTCTGCAGGAGTTATTTACTGTGAGCCTTTTGAAACATTCAGAATGAATGAACTTAGAGAAATGGCAAAAGTAAACGTTGAATCAGGATTCAGAATATTGCAAGGGCTTCTGCCAGCTTTTAAGAATGGCGGCAGTGTTGTGTTCCTTTCGTCAATTGATGCCTACTATGGGGGGGATCCTCCTTCTAGCGGTTACTCAATGACTAAGAGCGCGTTAATTGGTCTTACGAAAGTACTTGCATTTGAGCTTGGAAGGAGTAAAATTCGTGTCAATTCTATAGTTCCAGGCCTTATAAGGACTCCCATGACAGAGAATTTTTGGGACGATGAATTCAAGAGAAGGAGAGAGGAATTTTTAAACAGGATTCCTCTTGGGCGAGCAGGAACTCCTGAAGAAGTTGCTAATCTTGTGACATTTTTGCTTTCAGATGCCTCATCTTATATTTCAGGTAATTCAATTTTCATAGATGGTGGTTACCATACCGGGTGAGGAAATTTGGTGCCTGGCACCAAAGGTATCGTTTATGGTTAGACCATGAAAATCATTCATACCGGAGACCTTCATCTTGGCTTCCCTCTGTATAAGGAGGAAGTTAATTTTGATTATTTTAAATCTTTTGCATTTGCAGTAGATTACGCATTAGAAAATAGAGCTGATCTTTTCGTTGTTGCTGGCGACCTTTTCGACAAGAGAGATCCTCAAACAGCAATTCAAAGAGGATTCGCAAGAGAGATTAATAGGCTTGTCAAGAGAGGCATACCCGCCTTTATAGTCACGGGCAACCACGAGGGCTCACCAAATCCAGATCGCAATATTCATCTTGATGTATACAGGGAACTTGAAATCGAAGGAGTTACGATTGCGAAAAAGATTAGCTTGTTTACAATTAGCAAAATAAATATTATTTCAGTGCCTTACCCGTTCAAACGTAATCTCATGCCTAAAGAAGAGTACCGCGACAAGAGCGAGGAAGAGATCTCACGAGTGATGAACGAAAAAATTATCCAGGCTATTGATGAAGCTTGTTTAAAGATAACTAACGATTTACCCACAATAGTTGTAGCACATCTTCCAGTGCTTGAAGGACATATCGGGGAAGAGGCGTACGCAAACTTTGCACTTGACATGCCGATGTCCATCGAAGAACTCGACCGAGAGTTTTTCTCATACATAGCTCTTGGTCATTTCCATCAGAAGCAGGTAATGAGCTCGAAAAGATTTGCTCACCCTTTTGTTTATTCTGGTTCAATAGATAGATTAAGTTTTGGCGAAGAGGAAGTTGATAAAGGCTTTTTTGATATAGACGTCAACGATAAAGACCACAAAGCTTCTTTCCATTTCATAAAAAATCCTTACGCAAGAGATTTCTACACAATTTCTGTCGGGAGAGATGAAGATTTGAATGCGATTGATGAGGAAGCAGTTAAACGAAGTATTACAAGGGTAGTTCTACATTCTGATGTAGGTAATGAGCAACTATTCAAAGAAACGGTTGAGCGCGTCAAACAAGAGTCATACATTTTCGCAAGCTTTGAGGATAGAAGGGCTGCGTCTCTCGGCCCCCTCAGGAGCATATTTTCAACGGCAATTACTCCAAAAGAGGCAATAGAAAAATACCTCAGTGCCCGTTCCGATAATTATACACAGGAACACAGGCATGAAATTTTGCAAACGGCTGTTAGACTGATCGAAACCGTGACGGGACAAGAAGAGGACAGCAAGAAATGAAAAGAATAAATCTGCTGAAAAGGAGCGCAAATTACAAAGGATTAAGAAAAGGATTTATAGATATTGCAACGCTGCTTTTAGTATCAGCTTTCATATTAGGCACAATAAGCATTGGACCTCTTTTCCCGAATGACCCAAATCCTTCGAATACCATTATAAGAGCGTATCTGAAAGAAATGGCTTTGAAGTACAATATCCCGTCAGTTATCCTTATGAGCATCGCCTACACGGAATCTGGCTGGAGACAATTTGACGCAAGTGGAAATCCCATTATCAATTACAACTCCCAAACATCATTTGATATTGGGATTATGCAGATAAATAGCGTCGGAAGAAACGACATAGATAAACTTAAAACTGATATTTTTTACAATATTGAGGTTGGTGCAAAAATTCTTGACGGAAAATGGAAGATAACGCCAGGAATAGGCGACAGGGATAAAAACATCCTCGAAAATTGGTACTATTCAATCTGGGCCTACAATGGGTTTTCTTACACAAATCACCCACAAAATCCTGATGGAAGGCACTATCAAGATAAGGTAATTAATAATTTGTCACGTCTCATCTTAGGTTCTGACGGGCAGCCATTATGGATGCCTATTAAAATTACTAAGCCTGACCCTTTATCTATATCCAACCCTCCGCAGTGGATTCCAACTCCAATCCCTTATAACTACGGCGACTTGTATTCTGGTATGTACGAAGGAAACAACGCAAAGCTCCTGGAAGGATTCTCCGACATTGTAGTTCCTGTTGGAAAAGATTTCACGCTGGCGTTTTTAATGCAAAACGTTGGCACTACTACATGGATAAAAGGCAACGATTGCCATATGCTGCTCACTATCAGCAGAGGGAATTTCTTTCAGGAA
Organism: Caldisericum sp.; assembly: GCA_020692945.1. GTDB lineage: Bacteria > Caldisericota > Caldisericia > Caldisericales > Caldisericaceae > JAIMJY01. The sequence goes on from JAIMJY010000012.1 coordinate 10,035, forward strand.
TACACAGATTATATTGCTTCAAACATCGTTGCAGGAGATGCTTATGCCTTCAAGTTCAACATGAACATTGAAAGCATCGGGACATATGACTTTACCCTTAAAATGTTTAGCGGGGACCAGGTTTTTGGTTCAAAAGTTAGAGGAAGTTTGGAAGTAAGCGATGCTAAGGCAATGGAAAATACAAGTGATTACCAGGAAGCACTTGATATTGGCCAGCCGGTTAAAGTGAAATTTGATTTTCAAGGAGCAGATAATTTAAAGCCATTTGTAGATATTTCTCTGACTAATCAATCAGGCAACGTCGTTTACTCTACGATTTTACAAGAGGATATTACTAATGATCTTCTTAGCACCTCGTTTGTCCCTATTTCTCAACTCACTTTTCCAGGGACATATCAACTTAAGGAAAGATTAATCCTATTCAATGGTGATATTCAGGAACTTTCAGATTTCTCGCTCTGTCCTTCATACCTCGAGGTAATTAAACCATTTACCCTCAACCAAACAAACCAAACAGGAATAATGTTGGATTCAGCGCCTCGAAGCGGGCATATTTTTATTAACGGCGTAGATACAGGTTTGTTTACTCCAACTTTTGTAGCTCTTCCCCCTTCTTCTTATTCAATAAGTATCGCTAAAGATGGTTTTGACACGTTTGTCACTCAGAAAGATGTCAAAGGCTTAGATTTCTTGCTGTGCAACCTGAATCCCAAAATTGGAAATTTAGCATTAGTACCTTCTCAATCTAACATTGATTTTGGGACTGTTCAAAACGATGAGTCTAAATTCAAATCATTATCTATTAGTTTTAGTGGTGTGCTCAGCACTCCATTAATTGCATCAGCTGATTCGAAATATTTGACAGTTTTTCCACTGACTGCAACAACTGCTTCTAATTTTACGATTTCAATAGACTCTCGATGGCTTTCGGTTGGAGGCTCAATTAATGGTAAGATAACTTTTAAGACAAGCTCTTCAAGTGTAGAAGTTTCAGTCATGGCTAACATTTTAAGCACAAACGCAAAGATTTATCTGCTTCCAGACAGGGCAACCATTCGAGAGGGGGAAAGTCTCCAAATACAAGCTCGTCTATGTTCGCAGACATACCCTATCAATGTTGCTTCTTTTTTTATAACATACGACACGTCATTGATAAAGTTTGATAATTTTTTCATAAATTCTTCTTTATTCTTTTCTAATCTGCACTCTTTTTCAACAGATTTTAGTACAACCGTTTCTCAAACATCTGAAGGAAGAATTGAGGTAAGTTTTAACAGCCAACAGGGCTTTTTGGGTGACGACCAAATTGCTTCTTTCAATTTTATGGCCCTTAAAAAATCCACAGGTACATTAATTACGTGTGAAAACGCACAAGTGCTCTCAAACGGTCAAGAAATTGTCGTAATTACGAACCCTTCAAATGTTTCCATTCTTGAAAAATTAAACCTCCCAAGCATCGTGAGGAATCTTTCCACTGAAGCACTCATAGGTAAGATTCAACTTGATTTTATCGGTGCATCACAAGGAAGTTACCCGCTAGAGAATTACGAAATATTCAGGTCAAAAGATGCCTCTGTTGAAAATGCTATTTATATTGGAAACACAATCACAACAGTTTTTGTTGATAATGGCCCACTTGAAAGGGTCGCCTACTACTACTGGGTAATTTCAGTAGATTCAATGGGGAATTCTTCTTCTCCTGTTGGTCCAGTTTCAGCTATACCTCTTATTTTTTCTGATTCGCTCCCCAGATATGTAAAACTTGAATTTTACATTGGGAAGCCGTTCATCTTCATAAATGGCATTCAGATGCCTATGGATGTTGCTCCGTTTATAGTTAATGGAAGAACTTTTGTAGCGGTACGATACATTGCAGAGCCGTTCGGCGCACAGGTTATATGGAATGGCAAAACTCAGCAAGTGACATTAATACACAAAAAACTCATTGAACTTTGGATAGAGAAACCCATCGCACTTATCGATGGAATAGAAACGCCGATAGACGAAAAAGATCCTACGATTACTCCATTTATCAAAAACGGAAGAACTATGCTGCCTTTGAGGTTTGTTTCTGAAAATTTAGGAGCAACTGTTGGATGGGATACAAAGCTTCAAAAAGTAACGATTGATTATAAAAACTAATAAATATTTACTTTTAATGTGGCTCTTTTGTCACCTGGCTCCAAAAAAAGTTTTCATGTTTGTAATTTTCGGCCAAAACATACTATAATATTTGCATGGAAAACAAAGCCATCTTCGACGATCTCGCTAACGAATACGACGCCTGGTTTGATACACCAGTCGGAAAAAAAGTCAAACAATTTGAATTAGACCTTTTGTTAAGTTCCATAAATCCACTGAAGAAGAGCGCAGGTTACAAAGGAATAAAAATGTTAGAAGTAGGCATAGGAACTGGGCTTTTTGCAGCGGAGTTTAGAAAGGTTGGGGTAAGCGTTGTAGGAATTGACCCGTCTCAAAAAATGCTTGAAATTGCCAGAAAAAGAGGGTTTGATGTGCAATACGGCATAGGAGAAGACATCCCGTTCCCGGACGATGCTTTTGATGTCGTTCTTGCAATGACTTCACTGGAATTCTCTAAAAAGCCACTTCTCTTCGTGAATGAGATGAAAAGAGTTGCAAAGCAAGGTGGAACAGTTGCCATCGCAGTGCTCAACTTATGGTCATTGTACGGTATTGCAAGAAGAATAAAAGGAATTTTCAAAAGAAATTTCTTTAACGACGCCCATTTCTATACATACTGCGAATTAAAAAACCTTCTTTCGAAAAAATTAAAGGAAGTTAATGTTAGCTCGTCAGTATTTTTTAACGATAGCACTCAAAAGTGGCTGCTGGATAAATCCGACAGTCTCGAGAAATTTGGAAGGCGCCACCTTAAGTCATTTGGAGCATTGCTTGTTGGATCGAGCAAAAAGTAATCTACTGATAAGGATCGCAGATTACAAAAGATTAAACCTGCAATCTTCGTGAGCAGGTTTCAGAAGAGCAAGTTTCTATATATTTTTGTAAAAAAGAAAGGAAGTGGTTTAAGTGCAAATTGAAGCTCAGTTTGCTGTTTATCCCGTAAGGGAGAAGGAACTCTCACCATTTATAGAGAGGTCTTTGGAAATACTTGAAAATGCGGGACTTCCTGTTGAAAGAGGTCCTATGAGTAGCATAACCTATAGAGAAAGCTCTGTTATTTTTAAAGCGTTTAATGAAATCGTCGAAGAGTTCAGTGGTAAGGCTCAATTTGTGCTTGTTTCAATAATATCCAATGCCTGTCCAGTCAATACAAGGAAGGAGGTTTAGAGTATTGGTTTTCTTTTTCTACCCTTCAAAAGGTACGCTTACCGTATCGCTTACTGGTTCTTACTGCGCACTCAACTGTGAACACTGCAATGCGCAATATCTTAATAGAATGACGACTCCTGAAAAGGCAATAAAAATACTTGAAGAAAACCCTCACAAGTATGATAGCCTCTTGATAAGCGGCGGCTCCACAATAGAAGGAAAAATACCTATACTTAATCACCTTGACTTTATTAAGTTCGCCCATTCAAAAGGAGTCAAATTGAACTTTCACACAGGACTTCTGACCAAAGACGAGATAGTCGCCATAAAACCTTATGCAGAAAGAGTTTCTTTTGATTTTGTTTACGATGACAACATAATTCAAAAAGTTTACCACCTCAAAAATAAGACAAAAGATGATTTTGAAAAGACATATCTTCTTTTACGGAGAATACTTGGTGGGCGTATTGAAAACAATCTTGGGTATCCATCTACGCGTGTTATTCCACATGTTACAATCGGGCTTAACTGCGGTGAAGTAACTAAGGAAGATTTTGCAACAATAGACGAGCTTGCTATAATCAAACCAACGCTTCTTATAATTGACATTTTTGTGCCTACCAAAGGAACTCCCTTTGAAAACTGCCCTGTCCCCGAATCTAAAAGAGTACTTGAAGTGATTGATAAGGCACACAGAAAACTTACAAAAACGACACTTTTTCTTGGATGCATGAGACCTTTCGGTGAATATCGAGATAATATTGATGTTTCATCCTATAAAATTGGAGTTAAAGGTTTCGTGATGCCGTCGAGAGCACTTATTGGGCAAGTAAAAACATCTGGAGAAGAAGTCATAAACCGCAATGAATGCTGCGCTCTTATCTAACTCACAGTGCACTGTCACTACACTTAAAAAGAAAGGGAGTAAATGGACAAAAATAATCTGCTGAGAAAGAGTACAGATTTATTCCTCTCTAATCCACGATCTTTATCTGGGAATTCCAAAGGAGTAAATCTGCTGAGAAAGAGTACGGATAAATTCGATGAAAATGATCTCGGATTACAGAGGAGTAACAAAGGAGTAAAAATCAGGGTATCTATTGGAAGTCTGGCATCTTTAGGCCTCAGGGACATAAAAATTGATGCGATGCCAACGACACTTTACCTCATGGCAGGCGAAAAGTGTATTTACGGGTGTGCCTACTGCCCACAGTCAACGACATCCACTGTCTCCTCATACGAAAAGCTTTCGAGGGTTGTTTGGCCTTCCGTCGAATGGAAAACACTCAGAAACGCGATTTTCAAGAAGCCACAATTTATTAAAAGAATATGCTTCCAAGTCGTTAACAGCGAGAATTATTTTGAAGACTTAATGTATTTTGTTCGAGATCTAATAAATGTAGAGGCAGTTCCTGGCGAAAGAACAACTCTTCCCATATCAGTTTCAATAAGGCCTAAGGACATAAAAGAGATTGAAGCCCTTTTCGATGCAGGAGTTGAAAGAGTTGGTATCCCCATGGATACTGCCAGCGAACCTATATTTACCAAAGTAAGAGGTGGTAATTTCAAACAGTATTTGAAACTCATTCTGAGCTCTGCCAATGAGTTTCAAGGAAGGATTACAACACATGTAATAGTTGGCCTTGGCGAAACTGACTATGAAATCTTTAATGCAATGAAGTTATTTTACGCTCATCATATTACTGTTGGGCTTTTTGCTTTTACCCCAATCAGAGGAACAGTTTTCGAACGGAATAAACCTCCCACATTAGAGAGATATCGGCGCATACAATTGATGAGATACATCTTCACTCAAGGGAAAGCTTCCTCTTTCAACTTTGAATTTGACAAACTCGGATCGCTCGTTTCTCTCTCTACGAATATTTCAAGAAGCGGCACCGAAGCACTTTTAAGAACGCCACTAATATATACCACTTCTGGGTGTCCCGACTGTAACCGACCTTACTACAACGAAACCCCGGCTGGACCCATGTATAATTACCCATTTGTGCCTGACAAAACTCAGAATATTTTAGACGCTTTTGTTGAGTCAATGGTAGATGGGAAAATTATATTCAGGCATTAAATCTGCTGAAAAGGAGCGCAGATTACAGAGGATTAAAGGAAATATTATTCAATTTATGAACCTGCTCACGAAGAGTGCAGATTACAAAGGAGTAAACCTAAATAAGGTTGAAAAGTACAGAGACCTGATACTTTTTCTTGAAATCGGGGCATACCTTCACGATATCGGGAAACTATCATCTTATTTTGTCATTTCCAAGGCAAAAGGCTCAAAGGCAAAGGACTTCCACGGGCAAATTCTTTTCGTTGATCTCGGACTTGCTCCAGCTTCATTAAGCACTGAAAAGGAAGACAATACAAGAATAATCCCCGAAAGCCTCGAAAAACTACTGTTTACGCCAATAAACGAACTGCTTGGAATGCCTCCTCTTGTTGAAAGTATCGACCTATCAATAAGCTTGTCGCACCTCGTATGTGCACACCATAACTGCTCTCGTTGTCTCTACTTACACAACAACTCTTTTCACAACTTGCCGTGTCGCTTTAAAGATAAAATTCAAAAGAACCCTCTTCTAAGCTTGCTCAGGACGGTAGACCATATTGATGCCTCGAATGCAAGCGACAATAATAAGCAGGGGTTTTCAAAAATTGAGCGCGACAATTTCTTCTATCCTCCCACTAAAATTTCAGTTGAACACTTGAATTCTCTGAGAAAACAATTTTATGGTGACCTTAATGAAGCCATAAAAATTGCAGGAAACATGTTACAGGTAAATAAGGAAGTGAAAAAGATAACCAACAAATATTTTGTCCAATGTCTTTCCGAAACTCGCAAATACGGGAACGACATAACGCTTCTCGACCATTCAAAAAGCGTTGCGGCTTTTTATAAAATGTTTCTTTTTGATTTTTTTATAAGGGGGCGCGCTTTCCCAAAGTCATTCTTTGACGTTCATTTTAGAATACTTGAAATTGCTTCTACCGAAAAGCGCATCGAAACATACTTTTCGGAAGTTCTCGCCATGTCTAATCTAGTTGCGCGAAGTGATAACTCTTCTTATTTTATAGTTCCAAACATGCGAAGCAAAAAATTTTTAACTGCAATTTCTGAGAATTTCAATACAAGTGCTGCTTATGGGCCGTTAGACGATTTTTCAGTGCTTTTCAACGAGACTCTCAACCGAGAAGAACTTACTAAGTTTTTTTTACGCCTCAAAATACTTCACATAAAAAATCCAGAGGACATAAAAGCTGACTACAATAAAGAGAAGGCGATTCAGGATATTAAAAAGACTGTCTTTTTTGCAATCCTTAGAAGGAAAGAAGCACTTGCAAGAAAATTGAAGAGTCTGGACAGGCATCTTTCAAATCTTGAGAATGGTAACACTCACGACAAAAAAAATATAGCCAACTTCATTGTTAAAAAGCATGAGATGGAAATTACAAGAGCTCGATTAGAAAAGGGTGTCTCTATGGAAAGCATAAAAAATCTTTACGGCTGGGAATCTTCAAGAGACGGGGAGAAGGATATTTACGATTTCTTTAGTTTAATACTATCGCCTATCAGGCCGCCTTCGCCAAATAAAATGAGTGATTTTATGCTGAAGCAGTATCTGAAACACCATTCCTTTAAGCGAATCTACGAGGAAATGATTGAGTACCGCCCTCTTATTCTTGGTAGGATTTACGCATTTTTTAGGACTATCAAACGGAGATAGGCGTTCGGAGCAAAATCTTTTTTTACTGCTCTGGAACCTGCACTCTTTTTCAACAGGTTTACTCCTCTGTAACCTGAGCTCTTTTTCAACAGGTTCTTAAAAATTTGTAATTTAACTTGATTTTATTATACTTTAAAAAGGAGGGCAAAATGGACATAAAAGGTAAAATTGAAAGCACTGCGGTAAAGAACAACTTGTTTATGATTCATTTAGCCACAAAAGATGGCAAGATTACAATTATTTCACAGAAAGAAATAGAAGGTTTACTTGCCTATCGGTGGGTCAATTTTACAAACATAGAAAAACACAAGGGATTATTCAAGAGCCAATACGAATTAACTAATAAAAGTTTTGCTATACTACACCCTGGATTGTGCATCGGAACCATAGAAATGAATCTTGCAAATAAATGCGGGTATGCTCCGCTAATTCTACAGTTTGTCTCCTCTCTTTCCAAAGACGACTCTCGGGAGAAAGATTTTTACAATACAATGCACAATTACATCCAGGGCGATGAACACTCCAAAGTCCTCTCAGAAAGATTGCCAAAAGATATCAAAGCAAAGTTCAGTTTTAAGCCAGTTGAAGTTTCCGTTAAGTACGGATTCCTTGTCAAGGACTCTCTCTATTTGGGAAAACTACCTATCGTTTTTAGTAACCATGAGATGAAAGGAAAAGTTCAATCAGTCATAAGCGGAAGCGACAAGTACATTTTAATCGAAAGTGATGGTACTCTCAAAGAGGAAAAAATTGAAATAAATGAAAAACAATCTCTTATGAGTTCCAGGAACTCTTTAGTTTTAGAGTTTTTTAAAGAGAACCACAAGGACCTTTTATCAATTGAATGTTCAGATGACTGCCCTGCTCATAACTACTGCAAAATTATTAAAGAAAGAAATAATGAGTTTGATTTGTTTGACACTTACTTCAAAAATTTTCTCAGGCAAAACTATAAAGTACGAGCTGACTATCAAAAAACTTTACGCTACGGCATCAACCCAAAACGTTTAAGCGTTCAAGTACGCTCAGGAGTACAATCTGCTTTTGATTTCAATGCCAAAATTGCAGACAACGAAGGCAAAATGCATCAGCTTGAAGATGTTGTTGTCATTGAAAAACCTCCTCTTGACAGGAAAACACTTGGGGTAGTCAAACACCTCTCCTTTGAGGAGATTGGAATAAAACTCGATGCACCAATCGTAAATGGAGAAGCGGTAACCCCTATCAGTATTCCAAAACAATCCTTCAGAGGGATTTTCCAGTTCGTTTACTCAGATACTCCACCTACGAAAATCCTTAAGGGAAACTCTGCAATATTAGCTCCTATACAACAAAATTCATACGTAGATGGCGATGCAGAACAAAATGCCTCTGTTAATCTCATACTTTCTGATAACCCTTTGGTATTTGTGAAAGGAGAAAATGGTACAGGCAAAAAATTCGTTGCTCACAGGGCAGCAGCGGAGATGTTAGAGAGAGGACAGAGCGTTCTTGTTGTCACTGACTCAAGAATTGCTGAATTTAATAAAGTATTTGAGGATTTGGTTTCTAACGAAAGATTAAAAATTTTTAATATTGCCGACTCAGAATTATTCGAAAGTAAAATAACATTCGACCAGACTTTCTTTTTTTTACTCTTCTGCAATCCTTCTCAGCAGATTATTGCCTTTAAGGATTATGATATAGCCTTAATTAACATTGCAGGATTATCAAATAAGCTATCAATCTTCTCTCCGAAAGACATAAAAACTGACTTTGAATCGCATGTACCAGCCGAATGCAGTAAAACTCTTTTAACAGAACACAGGTTCGGAACCCATTTGTTTCATTTTATAAAACCTATGTTAGACGATGGCCTGAAAACTTCAGATGATGTAGAGCTTAAAGTTATCAACAAAGAAAATATTGACGCAGAATTTATGCCAATCATAAACCCCGAAAAGCTTGTGCAGTTTGTAACCATAAGCCCAAAAATCTTTGGAAAGAAAAACAAATGGAATATCAACGAAGCACAGTTTACCGTAGATGCAATTTCACAGTTCATAAAGGCTGGCGTAGAGAGAGCATCCATAGGTGTAATTGTACCGTTCGAGAGACAGAAAGCTCTAATTGAAAAAATGCTTGACGACAAAAAAATTCCTGATGTAGATGTAATGGAACTCAGTGATGCAAAAGAAAAAGACGTTGTTTTTATAAACTTTGTAGAAAATTCTGAAATTAAATCTGAACTAAGAGAAACTCAGCGTCTCAAGTTTGCTTTTACGCGTGCAAAGAGCAAACTCATATTGGTAGGAAATACAGAACTGCTCAGGAAAAATAAATTTTTATTTAAATTGATTCCAAAGTAATTTCCAGATTTGTGTAAGATACGAAACGGAAGTAAGCAGGGAAGACATGTGAACTCTATCATTCAAAACTTGCACTCCTTTTTCAGCAGATTTACTCCTCTGTAATCTGTGATCCTTCTCAGAAGATAATAATTATTTTCTCATAAAAAGTTTTCTTTTTAAATACAAAAGGGGTATACCGGCTGAGGTAATTATCCTGAGTCCTGCTCGCCATGGTTCGTCAATGAATCCTTGTGTATTTATAATTTCCTTAATGTGACTCCCGTTTAGTTTCTTTATTATGTTATCCTTGTCTTCATCGGTAAGAGTCTTATAAACATCTCTTATTAAAAATTCCCTCTTAATCTCTTTTCCAACCGTCCTTCTCCATGAGTATTCGTAGCGCATCAACTGTTCTTTCGAGTAATTATTTAATTTCAGGGCTTCCACTGCAGCATCAGCAGCAAAATAAGAAGAAAGAATCCCAGTGTAAAGACCTCCTCCAGAAAATGGCTTGACTTGACGCACAGAATCGCCCACAAGCATTACATTATCTTTTACGCTTTCTCTAACTAACCCTGTAGGTATGTGCCAAACAACAGGATTTTCCTTCTTAAGCTCTTTCCCTTTCAAAATTTTCCATTTGGACGTGAGCTCCTCAAACAAAACGGGAAGGTTGCCAGGCTTATCGGTGCCAAAGCCAATACGAGCCCTGTTTCTGCCAATGGGTATCACCCACGAAAACCAATTATTTGAAATGCTGTTGTCCATGTAAACGTAAACAATATCAGGGTCATAGGATGTAAATGTGCTTTCGAGTTGTATAGTTTGAATATCTCTGCCTTCATCTACAAATCCGAACATTCTTTTTGCAGATGATGTGGCTCCCGCTGCCACAACTACAATCTTCGTCGAAATCGATGGGATGTTATCTGAATCTAAAAGGAGTTCAATTCTATCAATACACCTTTGATATCCTTTAAGCTGAGTCTTAAACATGTAGTTTGTTCCACGAGCAATTGCAAGCTCGTAGAGATATTTGTCGTATTTAACCCTGTCTATCACGATTGCGAAATCCATGTCCCTTTTGAATGAAAATGAATTGCCATGAGCAGAAAAAACTTCTGCTCCTTTAATATGGTTGAGAATCAATTCATTTGGAACAGCTACAAGGTTTGTAAATTCTTTTGAAACCATTCCTGAACAATGATTTGGGTAACCTACAGCATCTTTTCGTTCAATGACCAAAACGCTTGCGCCATTACTTGCGATGCGCTCGGCAACCGACGAACCAATAGGACCTCCGCCAATCACAACGACATCATAATTTTTCATAAAATCATTATACTTTTAAAAGAAGCAATTACAAAGGAAAAATTATGAATATACAGAGGTTTTTTAAAAACCACAAACCGAATCTCTACGGGCTTGAAATACTCAAATACATTGGGCCCGGGTTCCTTGTGACCGTAGGCTTCATTGACCCTGTAATTGGGCTTCAAATGTCGCAGCAGGCTCTGGATTCGGATACAAATTGCTGTGGATGGTTACGCTTTCTACAATTTTACTAATCATTCTACAACACAATGTTGCACATCTTGGAATCGTAACAGGGCTTTGTCTTTCTGAGGCTTCAACAAAATTCTACAAGCCCTGGATCAGCAAGCTTCTACTTGGAAGCGCTTTGCTTGCTTCAGTCTCAACTGCGCTTGCAGAAATTCTTGGTGCTTCCATTGGACTAAAGATGCTTTTCAAAATACCAATCCCATTTGGCGCTGCCATAAGCACAACTTTTGTGCTATATATGCTTTTTAAGAACAGCTATGGAAAAATGGATTATAGGCTTCGTGGGACTTATAGGATTTTCATTTGTATTTGAACTGTTTTTGGTACATGCAAGTTGAGGAAACATAATTTCAGGGTGGTTCATACCAAGTTTTCCAACAAGTTCAACACTTATCATAATGAGCGTGCTTGGAGCAGTGGTTATGCCACACAATCTATTCTTACACTCAGAGATTATACAGAGCAGGTAATGGAATCTCGAAAGCGAAGAAACAATTAATCTGCTGAAAAAGAGTGCAGATTACAAAGGAATAAAAAGGCAACTTAAGTATGAGTTCATGGATACCCTACTTTCAATGATTGCAGGGTGGGGAATAAACAGCGCTATGATAATCGTTGCTGCAGCCATGTTCTTTTCAAGAGGTATAACAGCTAGCCAGCTTGAAACCGCGCAAGCAACACTCACACCGCGTGAAGGTGTGATGGGGAAAAAGTACAAAAATGCAGGGATTTGAAAAAATACTCCTCTACGGAGCATTTATGATTGTTTCGGCACTCAACGTTCTGTTTCTTTTAAACGCTAAGAACTTTAAACTATTTTTCTCCATCAATTTTTCTCTCAACATACGACAGATAATCCTTTACTAATGGCTTGTAATCGGAATTAAAAAGCAAAGAGGAAATCAAAAAATCTGCAGACGCCCTGTTATATGCAGAGGGGATGTTATAAAGAGTTGCGATACGAAGCAGTGCCTTTACATCAACATCGTGGGGCTGAGGCTCCATAGGGTCCCAGAAAAATATAAGATAATCAATCTTACCCTCGGCAATGAGAGCCGAAAGTTCAACATCACCGCCAAGCGGGCCAGATTTGAGTTTGATTATTTTTGTGTTTACGCCTTTCTTTTTGAGTGCCTCTTCAATGAGTCTTCCCGTAGTACCTGTGCACACAAATTCACAATCAGAGAGCGTGCCCCAGTTGAATTCAACCCACTCAATAAGATACTTCTTTTCCCTATCATGCGCAACAAGTGCAATGTGTTTTATTTTCTTCACAGTAGTATTATACAAGAAAATATAAAAAACGTATTGATAATAACAAAAATTACCTTAAAATTATATATAAACAATCAGGGAGGGAGAAATGAAAAAATTTTTGGCAGTGCTTGTTGTGTTTTTATTTGTGAGTGAGTTTTTTGCGATTGGAGGTATAAAAGCTGTTCCTAACGATTCAGTCATTACACTTACATCTCCAAATGGTGGTGAGACATGGCATACGGGAGAAACTCGTAACATTACCTGGACGACAGCTACTGTTGGTTATAGTGTATCCATATCTTACTCAACAGATTCAGGAGCTAACTGGACTCATATTAATTGTGTTTCCAATACAGGTTCATACTCATGGCATATACCAGATGGGATAAATACAACTCATGCAAGAATAAGGGTAGCCAAGGAAAGCGGATGTGGTGGTATAGTATTTCTGCTTGGCTCTGATACAAGTAATAGTGATTTCGCAATAACACCGCCCGGCATACCACCTGTTGCACCTAGTGGATTAAATGCAACTGCAGCATCCTGCAATAGGATTGATCTCACCTGGACGGATAATTCTGACAATGAAGACGGGTTTAA
>JAIMJY010000012.1:22936-25554 GCA_020692945.1 Caldisericum sp.
ACGGATAATTCTGACAATGAAGACGGGTTTAAAATTGAAAGGAAGGAGTTGGGGGGGACATACACTGAGATAAAAACTCTCTCGACCAATATTACTTCTTACTCTGATACAGGATTAAATCCAGATACAACATATTACTACAGAATTAGGGCGTATAACTCTTTTGGCCACTCAGACTACTCAAATGAGGCAAATGCAACAACGAAACCAGCAGGTACTGCTCCTTCTAAGCCATTAAATCTTACAGGTATTGCTAACTCTACTTCGGAAATCTCACTCACCTGGACAGATAATTCGGGTAACGAAGATGGCTTTAAATTAGAAAGGAAGGCGGAAGCTACACTGAAATAAAAACTCTAACTTCCAATGCCACGTCTTTCACAGATAGCTCGGTTTCTCCCGATAAAACCTATACCTACAGGGTCAGGTCTTTTAACTCATTTGGATACTCCGACTACTCTAATGAGGTAAGCGTAAAAACTCCATCTGAAGTTAAAACAATTGAAATCAAGCTGTATATAGACAAGACAACCTATTATGTAAATGATGTAAAAAAAGAGTTAGATGCGGCACCAATAATTAAGGAAAGCAGAACACTCCTTCCAATAAGAGCAGTCATTGAAGCTCTGGGCGGCACTATAGAGTGGGATGCGCAGGAGCAAAAAGTCACAATCAATTTCAAGGATATTACTATTGAACTCTGGATTGGAAAGAATACTGCATTGGTTAATGGAGAATATAAACTCATTGACCCAGGGAACCCTGAAGTAAAACCGATAATCATTCCTCCCGGAAGAACGATGCTTCCAATCAGATTCATTGCTGAGAACTTAGGGTGTAGGGTCGACTGGGATCCCGCACTTAAAGAGGTAAAGATAACGTACCCGGCTCAATAAATTATTTTACAGGGGAGAGGATATCCTCTCCCCTGTTTTTTATTCCTTAGAAAGCCATTATAGAATCCTGCTTAATCCAAAGAAATTGAATCTTATGATGCGTAAAAGGTAAAGATCTTTTAAAAAAACTTAATTTTAATTGTGATTTTTTAAACAACTTTACAGCGTATTTTTATGAAATTAGTTTTTGGTTTAAAATAATTTTTGCTATAATGAGTTGTATGATAAACATACACTCTGGAAAATCCAGAGAAAAGGCTAAAAGATAGGAGGTAACAAATGTCAGTTATTGACGAAGTCGTCGAAAAAGTAAGAAGTAAAGACAGAGACCAGCCAGAGTTTATACAGGCTGTCACCGAAGTAATGGAAACATTAAAACCAACCGTTGACAAACACCCAGAATTTGTAAAGGCAAAAATCTATGAACGGATTGTTGAACCAGACAGGATGATCATCTTTAGGGTTCCGTGGGAAGATGATAACCACGAAGTGCAAGTGAACAGGGGATTCAGAGTTCAATTCAACAACGCGATTGGACCTTACAAGGGCGGTTTAAGACTACATCCGTCAGTTAATCTTAGTGTTATTAAGTTCCTCGGTTTTGAACAAATCTTCAAGAATTCACTAACAACACTTCCAATGGGCGGCGCAAAGGGTGGCTCAGAGTTTGACCCTAAAGGGAAATCTGATGCAGAAGTGATGAGGTTCATTTATGCATTTATGAGAGAACTATACAGGTACATTGGCCCTGATACAGACGTCCCTGCGGGAGATATCGGCGTAGGAGGCCGTGAGATTGGCTATCTGTTTGGTTACTACAAGAAAATTGTAAATGAGCACACGGGAGTTCTCACAGGCAAAGGGCTTGAGTATGGTGGAAGCCTTATTAGACCTCAAGCAACAGGATATGGCGTGGCCTATTTTGCGGCAGAGATGCTTGCAACAAGAGGCAAAGACTTTGCTAGCAAGGTTGTTGCAATAAGTGGTTCAGGTAATGTAGCACAGTTTGCGGTTCAAAAAGTAACCCAGCTTGGCGGAAAAGTTGTAACTTTATCTGATTCAAATGGTAGCATTGTTGATGAAGAAGGTATCAATGCAGAAAAACTTGCATTCGTAATGAACCTCAAAAATGTTAAGAGAGGAAGAATCAAGGAATATGTTGAACGTTATCCAAATGCAAAATATATTGAAGGAAAATCGGTCTGGGATATTATAAGCGATAATGGGATGAAAGTAGACGTGGCACTTCCATGTGCCACGCAGAACGAAATTAATGAATTTCATGCCAACAAGCTTGTAAGGAATGGCGTCATTGCAGTTGTAGAGGGTGCAAACATGCCATCAAATCTTGGAGCAATTAAGATACTACAGGCAAACAACGTGCTTTTTGGACCTGCAAAGGCAGCAAATGCAGGTGGAGTAGCGGTGTCAGGGCTTGAGATGAGTCAGAACAGCTTAAGGCTTTCATGGACAAGTGAAGAAGTTGACCAAAGACTCCAGCAAATAATGAAGAGCATCCACAAGGCTTCCCTTGAAGCAGCCGAAGCATACGGAAAACCGGGCGACTATCTTACTGGCGCAAACATTGCAGGTTTTATTAAAGTTGCAAAGGCAATGCTTGCATACGGGATTGTTTAATAGGTATTAATAAAATTAAAAAGGGTTCCGCAATCGGAACCCTTTTTAAAATCTGCTGATAAAAAGTGCGAATTTAATCTTCTG
>JAIMJY010000204.1:0-254 GCA_020692945.1 Caldisericum sp.
AACCATAAAGTTTTGCAACATTATGAAATTTTAATTTAGGTAAAATTTACCCTCTTTTATGTTACACACAAAATGCATTTCCATTCATTTCAATACCACACTGGTTCTATTCAAACTCCCAAAAAAAAATCCCCTCGTAGAACGAATCTTCATTTCAATACCACACTGGTTCTATTCAAACGTAATGGTATGGAGTTAAATTTTTAACCTTTTGATCAATTTCAATACCACACTGGTTCTATTCAAACTTGTTT
>JAIMJY010000204.1:274-575 GCA_020692945.1 Caldisericum sp.
GCAAAATTAATTTCAATACCACACTGGTTCTATTCAAACAGTAGTAACCGGTGAGGTTGAAGCAGAATTGACAGCAAATTTCAATACCACACTGGTTCTATTCAAACGTTTTTCCACAAATTGGGCACTGAAAGGTTGCTTTTATTTCAATACCACACTGGTTCTATTCAAACAAAAAAAAACTACATATCCCTCAGTTTTTCCGCGAGATTTCAATACCACACTGGTTCTATTCAAACCGTCTACTTGTTCCACAACATTTACTTCCTTTTTCATTTCAATACCACACTGGTTCTATTCA
>JAIMJY010000204.1:618-968 GCA_020692945.1 Caldisericum sp.
AATACCACACTGGTTCTATTCAAACCGATGCATACATATTATTTCTGATTTCGTCTGCTGAATTTCAATACCACACTGGTTCTATTCAAACAAAAAACAACACCAAATACCTCCATTTTTCTTTTCGATTTCAATACCACACTGGTTCTATTCAAACTGTGATATGTATGTTGTTGATGTTGTTGAAAACGCATTTCAATACCACACTGGTTCTATTCAAACAATACAAGAGCAAACTGCAGAAGTATGTCTACTTCAATTTCAATACCACACTGGTTCTATTCAAACATGATTCCAAGTCGAAATCCATTCAAGGTAAAAGGATTTCAATACCACACTGGTTCTATTCA
>JAIMJY010000205.1 GCA_020692945.1 Caldisericum sp.
CAGCACTTTTCTAGTAAGTAGAATACAGTTAATGTTAGGAAATAAAATAGAAGCCATGAAAGCATATCCAGTGGAATTTAGAGAAAAAGTAGTAAAAGCCTATGAAAAAGGAGACACCTCCATTAGGAAACTAGCAAGCAGATTCGAGGTGAGTAAATCTTTCGTAGAACGATTATTAAGACGAAATCAAGCTACAGGAGATATTAAACCCTTGCGTCAAGGCGGACATCAAAAAAGTGAATTACATGGATATGCCAAGGAAATCCAAGAACTGGTAGAAAAATATCCAGATGCGACGCTCTCAGAATACTGCGAATACTTGGGAGATAGTCAGGGAATCTGGGTAAGTGTCAGTACCATGTGTCGAGAGTTACAAAAGCAAAAACTCACCAGAAAAAAAAAGTATCCGCAGTAGTCAAGCAGCCACAGAGCGAGTCCAAAAACTCAGAGCCGAGTACTGGGAGAAAATCAAGGACATCGAGTTAAAGAATTTAATATTTCTGGATGAGATGGGATTGTTACTAGGATTAACCAGAAGTCATGGACGTTCACCTCAAGGAACCAGAGTGTGTGACTTCAAACCATTTTATCGGGGAGCAAAGGTTACAGCTATCGGGGCGATCAGCATAGATAGAGTAGTCGCCTTGATGACGATGGATGACTCAATGGATGGCAAAGCCTTTGAGGTATTTATCGAGAAATTTCTAGTCCCAGAGTTATGGGTAGGAGCAGTAGTAGTGATGGATAACCTCCCAGCCCATAAAATAGCCTCAATTGCGCCGATGATTGAAGCAGTAGGTGCGAGCATCATAAACTTATCACCCTATTCTCCAGATTTTAATCCGATAGAGTTATGGTGGTCACAGCTGAAGGCTTTTTTACGTAAGTTCTCTCCGACGACAACAAGGATGGTTGATATTTTAATGGCTACGGCACTAGATTTAATCAATCCTCAACATCTAAAAAATTGGTTTGCTAAATGTTGTTACTGTCTCCCAT
>JAIMJY010000095.1 GCA_020692945.1 Caldisericum sp.
CGACCGTAGGGAGCGTGACAATCTCTCTTTTGAGTCTTTTGGGAGTAGTTAGAGGATGTCCAACGCCCCTTTATATCATACCCTCAAGCTTCTTTTTGAGGATTTTGAGCTCTTTCTCTTTCTTTTCGTTTTGCTCAATTGTTAGAACTTTTTCAAGATATGCAATGCGTGCCTTTATTTTATTCATCTCTTTGCTGTTTGAAGTGTTTTCTCTAATGGGTGTTCTTTGCAACTCTCTATCTTTGATAGAGCCATCTTCGAGGTAATAGATCTTTTCGACAATTTCTTTGAGTAAATATCTGTCGTGCGTTACAAGCAAAATCGTCCCTTTGAAATTTTTGAGTGCACGAATCACGGCCTCGTTTGTTTCAATATCAAGGTGGTTGGTCGGTTCATCGAGTACAAGAAAATTGCCCTTTATAAAGCTCATTTTTGCAAGAAGCAATCTTCTTTTTTCTCCGCCGCTCAGCTCACCAACTTTTTTAAAAACATCGTCTCCTGTAAAGTCGAAACTTGCCAAAAAATCTCGAGCCGATGGAATATCAAGCCCCTCTTTAAGTATTTCGTCAAGGACAGTTTGCGGACCGTCAAGAAAAAACACATCTTGAGGAAAGTATCCGATTTCAATGCTTTCGCCAACATGCACAAGACCTGAATCAGGAAGCTCGTCGCCTATAATAATCTTAAGGAGAGTAGTTTTGCCTGAGCCATTCCTTCCAACTAAGCCCACCCTTTCGCCGCGCATAATCTTGAAATTAACATCGCCAAGTATTTGCTTGCCGTTTACTCCTTTGTAACCTGCACTCTTTTTCAACAGGTTTACTCCCTTGGAATCCACTGAAAAAGATCGTGGATTTAATACTTTGGAATCCCCTGATAAGAATCGGGGATTAGAAAATAATAAATTTGCAGTCCCTCTCAGTAAATTGTAACTTTTAGAAAGGTGTTTGATTTCAAGCACCTTTTCTCCGCCGCGTGATTCACTTTGAATCTTTATTTTAACCTCTTTCTTTTTATTTACTTCAGGCAACTCTATGCGCTCGATTTTCTTTTCTCTGCTTTTTGCCTGCGTTGAGCGTGTGCCGTACCTAAATTTTTCAATAAACTCTCGCTCTTTGGCGAGGTATTTTAATAATCTGTCCCTTTCTTTTTTTGCTCGCTCGTCATCTCTCTCCCTGATGGTAATGAACTTGTCGTAGTTTCCTGGATATTCCTTGATATAACTATTTTCAAGATAAAATATCGAATTTGCTACCTTGTTTATGAGCGTCTTATCGTGGGATACAATTAGAACATCTCCTTTGAATGATGCAAGGTGTTCTTCAAGCGTTTCAATTGTCTCGATGTCAAGGTGGTTGGTTGGCTCGTCGAGGATGAGAATGTCTGGCTCGGAAATAAATGCCTTAACCAGCATACACTTCGTACGCTCTCCTCCACTCATTTCCATAAGAGGCCTTTCGGCAGTTTCCCTCTCAAGCCCGAATTCATTGAGCATAGCATAAATTTTTTGCTTATAGGTATACCCACCAATTGCTTCATAATGCTCAATAAGTTTGCTGAACTCGTCTCCAAAGTCTCCATTTGCTTTATGTTCAGACAATTTGAGTTCAAGCGTTTTAATTTCGGTAAGTCCACTTTCTATTTCGTCAGTGCCAGTTGTCTCAATTGCCTTTACCTCTTGCGGGACATAAGCATATGTGCCTGAAAGTGAAATGCTTCCGCTGTCCTTAGGCAAATTGCCAACAATTATCTCAAGGAGGGTTGTTTTTCCGGAACCGTTTTCGCCAATGATAATTTTCCTCTCCTTATTAATGACAAAGGAAACGCCATCAAGCAGTTTTTTGCCCTCATTTATATACGATACATCCGAAACTATCAGCATAAATTTTTCTCTTTCATTTTTCACGTTATTTTACTATAATTTGCTGAGGAGTGCAAATTACAGAGGAGCAAATGAGAAAAATTGATTTTACAATATACTAAAAGGAAGGCAAATGGAAATAGAGAAAGAATTTGTAAATGCTGCAGTTAGCTTTTGCGAGAAGTTTATTAAACCTTACGAACGCAAGATAGAAGACGAAGGCTTGTATATAAATGATATTCTATCTGAAATGGGGGCTCTTGGGTTCTTTGGCATCTCCACGCCGAAGGAATTTGGCGGATTGGGTCTTCCTCTTGAAGTTGGCGTCAATGTTTCACTCATTATTTCCAAATACAGCGGGACGATCGCAGGTATAATTGGAGCTCACCAACTCGCAGTGCTTTCCATACAAATTGCAGGAAGCAAAGAACAGAAGGAAAAGTATCTCTCGAGGTTTATTAAAGGAACTTCCATTGGTGCCTTTGCCCTAACAGAGCCTGAGGCAGGGTCGGACCCTTCTGCCATTAAAACTGAGGCAGTACTCTCAAATGATGCATATATAATGAACGGAACCAAGGCTTTTATTACCAATACAGGCTTGGCAGATATCTATGTTGTGATGGCTAAAACAGACAAGGGACGCGGTGCAAGGGGGATATCGGCATTTATAGTCGAGAAAAGTGATGTGGGATTTTCTTTTGGAAGAAAAGAGCATAAAATGGCGCTTACTTATCTTTCAAACGCATCGCTCAGTCTAAATGACGTCAAGATTCCTAAGGGGAGGCTTCTTGGAAGAGAAGGTACTGGCTTTGTCACAGCGATGAAGACCCTTGAGATAGGAAGGATTTTTACGGGGGCTTCAGCAGTGGGGCTTGCGGAAAGGGCATTTGAAGAAGCCGTTGAGTACAGCAAAAGGCGCATTCAAAAGGGTCAGCCAATTTCAAATTTTCAAATCATTCAATCATACATTGCCGAAATGAAAACCAAAATTGAGGCAGCAAAGCTTTTGGTACTGCAGGCGGCAAAATTAAAAGATGAAGAGAGCAAAGAGGCAACGCTTTTCTCGTCGATGGCAAAGTACTATGCTTCCGAAACTGCCGTGGAAGTATCACGCCTTGCCGTGCAGATTTTTGGAGGTTACGGCTGGGTAAAGGACTACGTTGTAGAGCGTCTTTACAGGGAAGCAAAGATGTATGAGATTATTGAAGGAACAAATGAAATTCAGAAATTAATCATTGCAAGCAATTTGCTGAGAAAGAGCGCAAATAAACTTGCTGAAGAAGATTACAGGTTACGGAAGAGTAACAAATGATTAAATCTGCTGAAAAGTATAAAAATTACAGAGGATTAAATGTTTTGAAAGGGGTGAAATGAATGTACATTGTCGTATCTGGAAACATTGGCGCAGGGAAAACTTCTCTTTCGCAGATTATTTCAGAAGACCTTGGTTTTAGCGTCTACTTTGAGGATTTTCATGCAAACCTTTTCCTCAAAGAATACTACAAAGATATGAAGCGTTGGGCTTTTGCAACGCAGATCAACTTTCTTGCCCTTAGATACGAGCAAATCGTGCACCATATTTTGCTCTCAAATGTTCCCTCAGTGTTAGACCGATCCATCTATGAAGATAGAGAGGTTTTTGCAAAGTCGCTTCACGAAGAAGGTCTTATGACTGACGACGAATGGGCAGTCTACAACAAGCTTTACGACCTTATGGTGGCGCACCTTCCAACGCCGAATTTACTCATTTATCTCGACAAAGCAGTCGATGAACTAATGAGAAATATTGCAAAAAGAGGACGAGATTTTGAAATTATCCCGCGCGACTATCTTGAAGGACTTGGAAGGCGCTACGAAGTTTTCTACGATAATTGGCACTTCCCCAAGTTAAAAATTTCAGATGACATTTACTATGATAGAAAAGAAATAATAACAAAAATAAAGAACGCTCTCTATAATGCAGTGTATTAGGTAAATAACGTTCTTTACAGCGCTCAACAAAAAAGAGTCATTGCGAGGGC
>JAIMJY010000206.1 GCA_020692945.1 Caldisericum sp.
TGGCGATCTCTATTCATTTGAGGAGGTGAAAAGACCCTCCTCAATACTCCGCTCAATTCTCTCCCTGTCATCGCGAGCTTCCGCTTTTAAGGAAGCGCGGCGATCTCCCTTTTGCCGTTGCCTTTTGGGGGTAGTTCAAAGGGGGTTATTTCACCTCATCAATTAGGGCGGGGTTCTTCCTCGCAAAATCGGCTCGTCAGAATGACAAAAAAAATATGACGGGAAAAAGACAATGACAGGATTGCCACGGGCACAGAAAAAAATGCGTGCCTTCACATGATAAAGTTAAATACTCTCTATTTGCCTTTACAATGGCTTAGTTGAACAACGACCACCACCATTATTATTACAACAACCCACTATCTAATAATTTCGTATTCGTTTGTTATCTCACAGGCTTTGCTGAGCATTGCCTGAGCTGAACAATACTTTGTTTTAGACAATTCGATAGCCTTCTGAAGTTTATCCTCTGAAACATCTCCCCAGACCCTGTACTTCAAATGAATCTTTGTGTAAACCTTTGGATGTTCGGTTGCTTTTTCTGCCGTAATCTCAATCCTAAAGTCTTTGTAATTTAACTTCATTTTGTCAAGCATTGAAATCACGTCCATCCCGGTACACCCTGCAAGACCCATGAGGAGAAGTTCCATTGGTCGTGGCCCTGCATTGTGCCCGCCTGACTCTTCTATGGTATCCATCACAACCCAATGATTCGAATTTGCCCTTGCCATTACTGTGAGTCCGTATGCTTGTTTTAATTCAACCGTAACCTCATTTTTTACGTCCGCCATAATAATGCACCTCCATAGTATTTTGTTGTGAACATTATATGAAGGTGAAGCCTTTTGTAAAAGCAATTGCATTACTCAAATTTCTCTTTATATGAGAAAGTGAGAAGCATCCTCAATACTCCACCCAAAAACAAAAAAGATAAATCCGCTGAAAAAGAGCGTGGATTACAGAAGATTAAAAGACGAGATTCTTCGG
>JAIMJY010000207.1 GCA_020692945.1 Caldisericum sp.
AGCTATTTGCAATCACTGAATTAGTGCCAGGCACCAGGTCAGTGATTTTTGAGGCGTTCCTTCATTATAAGTATAGAAGCACTGCAAAATATTGCAGGACGCTTCCGGCAAGCACAAAGAAATGCCAGATGAGGTGATTATAACGGAGTTTCTGAAAAGCATAGAAAATGACTCCGAGAGAATAGGCAAGTCCTCCGGCAAAAAGTAAAATGAGCGCATTTTTCGGGGTTTTTAATATAAATGTTTTTCCAGAAACTACAATGATCCATCCCATTGCAAGGTATACCGAAGTAAATAATACAGGATACCTTCCAACAAAGAACACATTGAGGATAATGCCAATTATTGCTAGGCTCCAAACAACGCCAAAAAGGCTCCATCCCCATGGGCCTCGTAGAGGTCCAAGCACGAAAGGGGTGTAAGTACCAGCAATAAGAAGATAAATTGCTGAATGGTCAAGCAATTTGAAAATGTATTTAGCCTTAGGCGAATCAACGTTTATGTAAAAACTGTGATAAAGCGTTGAAGCAGTGTAGAGGAGGATAAGAGTTGCTCCAAAAATAGTAAAACTAACTATCTTCATCGCGTTGTGAGAGAAGCTTGCTTTTATTGTAAGGAGCACTAATCCAGCAATGCTCAAGCCAATTCCGATGCCATGGCTTATGCTGTTTGCTATTTCCTCATTTTTTGTAGGGACTTTTTCTTTTGCTTTCATTTGAATCTCCAATCGTAATTATAGTGTAAGGTAGCAAAAAACAAAAATTTGATAAAGGCTTCTTATAAATTTCTATAGGCGAATTTGTTTGAAGTATTCTTCGGCAACTTTCACATCATTTGTTATTGACTTCTTTAATCCGTCTACATTTGTGAACTTTTTTTCATCCCTTATGCGTTTGAGAAAACTAAGTCTAACAAATTGTCCGTAAAGGTCTTTTACTCTTCCGTAATCCATACTCTTTCTCAGTAGAT
>JAIMJY010000096.1 GCA_020692945.1 Caldisericum sp.
AATATCTTGTGTTGCATAGCCCTGTGCAATTGCCTCCTGCGCAAGTTTTAGCGCTTCGTCAAGCTGAATTTTTGCCATATCAGTGTTTTTCTTTATGTTAAGGTAGGCAAAAGCAAGGGAGGCGTGTCCTCCGGGGTCAAGCGGATTCAATGCAACCCCTTTTGCAAACTCATCAATGGATTTTGCATCGGACAACTGAAGGTAAAGTTTCCCGAGCTCATAGTGATAAAGGAAGAAATCAGGACACCTCCGTATGGCTGCGCTATACTGGTCAAGTGCATCCTGGACATAATCGGAAGGGTTCTGTACGTTTGGCATCACAGCCCCTGTATAGTAATGCGCAAGGTCGTAGTGAGGAGAAGCATCAAGAGGGTTGAGGTCAATTGCAGTCTGGTACAGAGATATAATCTCCGTTCCAGAGACTGTGCCAACTTTTGCTGAAGCAACTCTATCAGTATTTGCAGAAAGGAGTGGAAACAGAAGCATAAGAAACACGGCAACTGACAGGAAGCCAAGAAACAAGAGGCGATTAATGTAAGAAAATTCATTTTTCTTTATCTTAAGTTCTTTTACGACACCTTTCTTTCTGAAAAATTCCCTTATTGGGCACTTTAAAGCAAATATACTTTGTTCTCCTTGAGAAAGAACTATCCCGAACACAAAGAAAAACAACATCGGCATAAACATTAGCGACCAGTCAAAATCAATGAGTGCGTGAAGACAAAGCCCAACTATGCCTGCGTAAAGCCCTAAAAGGAGAGTCGAATAATGAGTCTTAACCACCTTGAATCCCCTCACAAAAAGTGAGCCTATCATATAAACAAAGGCTACTCCTCCAACCAAGCCTAACTCGTCAAGCACCTGGAAAAAGATGCTGTGAGGAAACTTAGAAAAGAAATAAACCGACCTATATTTCGCATATATATATTGGTAGGTGCCATTGCCTATCCCGAAAATAGGGTGTGACTTCAGGATGTTGAGGCTGTCTTTAATCATAGTGATACGACCTCTAAGAGATTGGCCGCCTTGACCTTTTAAGAACAAAAAGGTATCTTTGACTTTATTTATTAGTGAGGCAAATATCGGCAGGAAAACGTCTTTCTTGACAACAATCAACAATGCAAAGATAACTACGATGCCAATGAAGTAAAGTATGCTTATCTTTCTCTCTCTGCCTTTAGTGAGCAAAACGAAAAGAACGAGAGCAACCGCAAACGTAAGCAATGCTCCTCTCGATTGGGTGAGCACAAACGTAGCTAAGAAAAGAAGTGATAGCAGAATAAGCAGAATCTTCTTGTAAGGCTTATTTGTTTTTAGAAAGGCTCCCAATGAGACGAAGAAAGGAAGTATGAGAAATGCACCAAATGTATTAGAATACTGAAGCGTCGAAGCAATGGATGCTCCTTGCATTAGCCCGTAGGCAGTTAGAAATTTGAAAAAGGAGCTCTGAAGGTTGAGCTTATATCCAATGAATGCAATGATTCCTCCAAGCGATAAGATAGTACTCATAGCAAGTATCGCCCCAATTGCAAAATTGTAAAGTTCCTCTTTCTTCACGCTGTCGAGAACGATATAGAAAATTACCAGATAATCAATTACTTTGTATAGTTCCGTGAGAGTTGCCTGGAAATACACAGTGAATAAAATCGAAAGGGCGCAGACCGCAAGGAAAAGAAAGAGTGAAAGCTCAGAGCCACTTGCCCTGAGAGGCTCGCCCCTTACGAACTTAAGGTATGTAAAGAGAAATATCGCAGGAAGCGAAAGAAGAAGCGTTGCATAGGTTTCCCAGGCAAAGTACCCACCCTGAAAAATGGAAGCAAATGCAATCGGAACAAGCGCAAGTATCACTAACACAAAATGAATACCAATCTTTGGAACTGCTTTTGCCCTAGCTTTTGTATTATGTTTGCTAATCTGAATATTCTTTTTATTTTTCGCCATCGAAAAGATTATATTGAATTTCCCTTAAATTAAAAATCACTTCCCTAATTCTTTTTCCAAATCATCGATAATCTTAATTTCGAGACTGTACACCCCTGCAGAATAATTTCTTGGTGCACCAAATTTATCATATATATCGCTATAGAAAGATAACGTTGAAAAGTATTTATCTGCTTTGATTTTGTTGCCATTTGCCAATTCGTAGACGCCTTGTGCAAAACTCAAATCAAGGCCTCCTGAGTTATATTCCTCCGCCTTCTTGAGATAGCCGTAAGCTTTTGCCGGGTCTTTTGCAACATAGCAGTAAGCAACCGAGAGCCAGGATTGTATGTTGGGATTGGTCGGGTAGAGGCGTTCCGCGGTTTCAAGATAATCTACAGCAGGAGAAACTCTGTAAAAGAAATAATACATCCCAAGCCTGAATGGTGCTCTGTAGTCATACTTATTCAGGTTGTATGCAGCTTTGTAAGCATTGATCATCTGTTCGACTTTGCCTTGCTCGTCATAGTTCTTTATACTTTTTGAAATAAGTTCTCCAAGGTAAAATTGATACTGAGAACTTTTTGGATCAATTTTTATTACCTTTTTGAAAAGCTTAACGGATGTATCTACTGCCTTAAGAGAGTTTGGATTTTCTCCTCTTGCTGCATAAGTTGAAGCAATCGATTTAGGCAGCAAATCAAACGAAACAACAAGTACCAAAATAATGCTAACAACAGCAAATATTTTTTTATGGGAAGCTTTTAGTGAGATATATTCACTTGGTACGAGTAGAGCAATTGCATAGAAAAGCACAATAAACATAATTGGGTATATGTCCACATCAAGGCACATGTGGAAGAACATCCCAATCGTGCCTGCACATACACCCTTATACAGGAAATTTTCGTCTTCAAGCCTTATCTTCCTAAATGCTTTGAGCAAGAAATATCCGATCATTGAAAAGAAGGAAAGCGCCCCAATTACACCAGTTTCGGCAAGCAATTTAAAAAATAGAGAATGAGGGTCAATGCGAAAAGGTTCTGCAACCCACTCATTCATTGCAAATGTGTACCGAAATGTGCCAAGCCCGAAACCCGTCAAAGACCTGTCAAGGAAAATTTTTGTCGCAAGGTCTAACATATGGACTCTGTCCCAAAGCGAAACATCCTGAGACACTCCTGCAACAAATTGAGCAAGAATAATGGTTTTTCCAAAATTTGCAAGTATGATTTCCTTTGGGGAACCCACGGCAATGAGGATTACCGAGCCAATAATTACTGGTAAAATCTCTTTCAAAACTTTTTTTAAATTATGATTCCCTACGACAACAACAAATGCAACAAATGCAACTATAAGTGCAATATACCCGCCTCTTGACACCGTAAGGAAGAGCAGAAAAACAAAGAACATTGGTACGACAGAGAAGAGCCGCTTGATGTTCTTGTCTTGTATTTCAAGGTAAATCCCAGAGCTTAAAAAGATTTCAAGCACCAGGAACGCAGCAAAAGTGTTTGTGTAACCCCATAGAGAAGAAAGTGCAACTGTTCCAAAACCCTCCGAATAGAATTTGACATAGCTCAAAATACCAATAAACAAACCAAATGCAACAAGGGCGTAGGAATAAAACCTGTGGTCACTTTCGCTATGGATTGTATTTATCACCACAAGAAAAAGTAGGACAGGAGTAACTATACGATATGTTTCAACGATTGAGTCATATTTTGCAATTGAAGTAAAAACGAGAACTACCGAAACCAAAACAAATGCAATTACAAGAGGATTAAATGTAAATTTGTTGATTTGTCCTTCCGAAAATAACATCATTAATGCAAAAATTATGAAAACGGCTATAATGCCAAGTGCAAACATGTACGAATGTGCAATGAAAGC
>JAIMJY010000097.1 GCA_020692945.1 Caldisericum sp.
CTCCCCTTTGATTTGATTGATTGAGTGAAACTCTTTCAGAAAATCTCAATAAATCTGCTGAGAAGGATTGCAGATTTAATCTCTTGTAATCCACGCTCCTTATCACCCAAAATCCCTGATCCGTATAACTATATTAATATCTGGATTAGGAATTCACTTCACATTTCCGGTTTCAGTATGTAGCTTACATAGTTATAATTATAACTAAGGAGAAATTAAAGTTAGGAGCATCAACAGAGAATTTTCAAGTCATATAGTTGTAAAATAATGGGATTTTAGGCAGCATATCTGTGAAATGTTTTAACCAGGGAAAGTTATAAAAGAATTTTAGTTGGTGTTACGCAAGTCAGACTATTCGCAAGCTCATAGACTGATAGAGGCCTTGCACACCGTAATAATAGTTTGATAAAGAAAAGGATAGAGAAAGGAAAAGAGGAGAAGATTGGGAGAGGATTAGGAGAGGATTGGGAGAAGATTAGGGAAAGACAAAAAGAAAGTTAGTAGCGGGTGATAGGAGTTCACCATAGTATTTTTTATCGCTACGCTCAAAGCAAAAAATAATATCGTGCATCACCCGGCTTCTGGAATGCTGAACAAAGAAAAATTACTTACTTGTCCCGACTTTATCAGCTGACCCCGACCCAACCATCATAAAACCTAAAGTTTAAAAATTGGAAACTGACATTTTGTCACTACAAAGATTTTTTGTTAGGATATCGTTTAGTTTTTAAAGTTTTAGTTCTTCATATGGAGCAATGTTTTTCAATGGGTTGATACGAAGTAATCTCAAGATTTTATTCCCTAAATCTATTCCTCTTATCTTCAAATAGTACTTCTTTCCTCCTGTTTCAAATGTTGCAATATTGAGAGAATTAAGTGCTTCTTTGATTCTTTCAGGTGAAGCTTTAATATTATTCTCTTTAAGTGTTAGCTCAAGTGTTCTTTCAAGAAGGAATGAGAGGAAACAGACAACAAAGTGTCCCTTGATTCTTTTCTCAGTCCAGTGGAAGATTGGCCTAACTTCCAACGTGCTCTTCATTATCCTGAATGATTCTTCTATCTTCCATAGGGTATGGTGTGCCTCAAGAATATCATTTACACTCATATCAGTCTTGCTTACCTCAATTGCATAGTAACCGTCAAACATTTCATCCCTTGATATTGCATCTTTATCTAATTCCCAGTTCAGTTTGTTTGTCTCCTTGAGGTATTTTCTTCCTCCGCGTTTCAGGCTTCCACTGATGGTTCCAGGGTTAGAAAGAGCTTTTATTCCTTTATCAATTAACCTTTGCCTATCTTCCCTATCCTTGGAAGCTCTCAAGGGAGAGTACGTTACAAGGAGTTTCTCTTTGAGGTTGTACAGTTTACCGTCCGTATCTCTTACGACATTTACATAGTCAAGCAGCTTGTATCTAAATGAACCTTCTTCTGAATTAGAATTGGGGCTAAAATTAAGAGCGGAATTGGAGGGAGAATTGGGATTGCCTCCATCTTTATCTAACGCTTCTCCTTCTTCAGTTCCTGCTCTTTCTTTTTCTTTTACCGTTATGTATCCCTCTTCACTAAGCTTTTCACTAAGGATACTTTCCTGTATACCCTTTTTCATGCTTTTAAGTCTTGATGCAACAATGTAGTCATACTCTTTGTCTTTGATTCTCTTTAAGTTGAGCTTGCTGTTCAATCCTCTATCTGCTACGATGATTACATTGTGTATGCCAAACCTTCCACTGAGCTTATCAAGGGATGACTCAAGTGTTTTACCTTCAAAGGTATTGCCAGGGAAGAGTCCATATCCTATTGGCCTTCCTTCCATATCGATGAGGAGTCCTAAGACAACCTGTACTTCGTTTACTTTATTATCCTTGCTGAATCCGAAGTCTCTTAATGTATCCTTCTTTACGCTTTCAAACCTGAATGTCGTTACATCATAGAAGACAACATCAATGTTCATATTGAAAAGCGTCTTCTGCTTGTTGAAGAGATAATCTTCAATAGCTTCTTTGTGCTCTGACAGGAGATCAAGAGAACGGTAGAGGTGATTCAATCCTACATCGGAAAGATTAGCATAGTGCAGTTGATTGTTGTATGTTCCAAGCTTACTCTTTGGGTTCATCAGGCGCTCTGCTGCCATAAGGAAGGTGGACGTGTTAAGGTCAAACTGAATGTTAGTGCTTTCTTTTAGCTTTGTCAAAAGATTATCGATTCCTAACCTATTCCATAACTTTTTGTAGGCAATGTATCCGTAGTTAAGGAGGTCGCCTTCTTCCAAAGAGTTGAAGTCTACTCTATTCTTCACTCCAGATAGTTCTTCAAGGTTTATTGTTAATTTCTGCCAGGAAGGGTTGTTCTCTATCTCGTCTAATCTTCCAAGATTAAAGAGGACTCTATGCTTTGTAGTCTTCTTCTCTTTGTCCCTGTACGCTTCCACAACAGAAGCATACTCATAGTTACCTGATTTCGTTATTTTTATGAACATACATAATGATACCATAAAATATTTAAAAATGCAATAGCAAATACAAAGAAAATTAAAAGAAAATACAGAAATATTGCTACTACAATTTTTACAGACAAAAAATCATAACTGCATAAATACTACATTCCTTAGATAAAAATACTCAAAAATGAAGAGTAAGTGATAAAGTCGGGAGTTCTGCTACAACTTTCAAATCAATATTTAGAGTTTCGGTTTTACCAATGTAACCATTTAATTCAGTTATCCAACTATTCAGTTCATTGTCCGCTGCATTAATTTCATTGGGAGACAATTTGTCTTTTTCTGAATTGATAAATCTCATCATACCCCTTATTACTGGCAAGTCTTTTGGAGCTTTTGCTTTTAACATTTCGGTTACATTTACATTGAATGCCACCTCAACTTTACCGTCTTTAATTTCGGTATTAACAGGAGTTATTGCAATAGTAATATCTTTATAATACTTTGCTTCATTCTTAATAACCCAAGTTTTTGATGTATCAGAAAGTTCGCTCATAACTACATCTTCATTTACTGAAGACTTTGTGTTTGAAAGCACACCTTGGTTGGATCTAGATAGCAAATTAAATCCAATAGTCATTGATAAAATTACAAGTAGGGAAATTAATACTTTAATTTTTCTCATTTATTTTATCTCCTTTTAAATTTTATATTTTTCTTAAAAAACTTAAAATAAAACTGACTCTTGAAGAGATTCTATTTCCGTAAACTTCCTGACACTGCCTCCACATTTTTCACCAACAAGCTGTCCAATCGACATTTATTTTTAGCTAACTACTTTCATATTGCACTACCTCTCTTCTCAAGAGGTTTTCATCCTCTCACATATATAAGACTTACAATCTTCAAAAAAATTTCACTTTTCTCCAATAAATTATAGTGCAAATATATATTTTCAAAAAAGTCAAGTACTTTTTGAAAATTTTTTAAGAAAGTTGAGAAATAGAATAAAATGTCATGCTTAACTTGTTTTAGCCAAACACCACGCACGCAGATGCCCCTAGGTTTAAAAAGTCAGGGTGAGGTGGTATAATTTCTACCTACCCGACCACAATTCGCTCAATTTGAGGGGATTCTTACTGAATAATTTTAAAAACTTTTAAGGGCAGGCTCAAGGCCTGCCCCGTCAGATAGTGTATCTAATGTTTTTTTCAATACTATCTTTTTTATATGCACTCAAATTTATTCCTTTGGAATCCACTGAAAAGGATCGTGGATTAGAGAATATTAAATAACTGCCTTTGCTATTTACCAA
>JAIMJY010000098.1 GCA_020692945.1 Caldisericum sp.
AAACTCTGCCATCGCAAAAAACTATTTCTATTATTCACTTAGCGAATTAATTATATGAAGTTGGAAAAAGCTACTCAATATTATTCACTCCCTTCTTGCTTCCAACAACTGGGTGAACGAAATGTTTTATAAATACTCATCTTCTGATAAAATAATCCAAACGAGAGGTGAAAAGGTATGCAATTCAGAAAATTTGGGAAAACTGATTTTATGGTCTCTGCTCTTGGCTTTGGCACGATGAGGCTTCCAACGGTTGGAGGCGACATTGCTAACATTGATGAACAAGAAGCCCTAAAGATGATTCGTTACGCAATAGATAATGGCTTAAACTATGTTGACACGGCATATCCATACCACAAGGAAAACTGCGAAACGCTTGTTGGAAAAGCATTGAAAGGTAGTTATAGGCAAAAAACTGCCATCGCAACAAAATTACCTGTTTGGCTCATTGAAAGCCAATCTGATATGAACAACAAATTTGAAGAACAATTAAAGAAACTTCAAACAGATTATGTTGATTTCTACCTGCTTCACTCATTAAACAAGGAATCCTGGGAAAAGATGGTACGTCTTGATTACTTATCCTGGGCTGAAAAGATGGTTACACAAGGAAAAATACGCTTCCTTGGGTTTTCGTTCCACGATGAGTTTCCCGTTTTTAAATCAATCGTTGATTACTATGATAAATGGACTTTTGCACAGATTCAATATAACTACCTTGATATAAATTATCAGGCAGGTTTAAGGGGCTTAAAGTATGCAAATGGAAAAGAGCTTGCGGTTGTAATAATGGAGCCTCTTAGAGGAGGAGAACTTGCAAATATACCAGAAAGTGTACAGAAAATTTTTGAAAAAGCTGGGAATAAGAAGACACCGGTTGATTATGCTTTGAAGTGGGTGTGGAATCAACCGGAGGTATCAGTTGTCCTGAGTGGGATGAGCACGTTTGAGCAGGTTCAAGATAACATTGAATATGCGTCGACCTCTTCCATTAATGTACTAAAACAGGAAGAACTTAAGGCATTTGAAGAGGCTCGCAAGAAAATCAATGCAATTAGACCAGTAGCATGCACAGGTTGCGGATATTGTTTGCCTTGCCCAAACAACATCAAAATTCCGGATATCTTTGACATCTACAACAAGGGGTATGTGTTTGACAATTTAGATCGAGCGAGAACTCGATACGGTTTCCTTGAGGTAAAAGCTGATGCCTGCATAAAATGCGGAGAATGCGAGACAAAATGCCCGCAAAAGCTTCCCATTCGTGACATGCTGGAGAAAATTCACAAGGAGTTAGGCAATGCGTAAGTGCAGCATGAAAAGCCTTGTAAGAAAAACGCTCAAAAGAATCGAAATATCTGCTGTTGCATTTAAAGAAGGTGAGGAAATTGTATTAACTTTTGGAGGTTCTGGAATAAGGCCTATTTTTGATTTTGTGCGTGAAAACGCACAACAACTTGATAAATATGCAGGGCTCTACTGGGGAGACCGTGTCGTTGGCAAGGCTTCAGCGTTAATACTCCTCTTGATTAAGCCAACATACATTTACGGCAAACTAATGAGTGAAGAAGCAATAAAAGTTTTTAAGGAACATGAAGTGCCTTTTGGCTTCGGCAAAAAAGTGCCATATATAATGAACATGAAGCATGATGGCATGTGCCCATTTGAGAAAGCCGTGCTTGACATTGACGCACCGCTTAAAGCTCTACAAAAAATAGGACAGGTCTTTGAGAATTTCAAGAAAAAATAATTTTAAAAAATGAACGTTAACGAAATATTGGTTAAATCATCGCTTGTAAAATCTAAAATTTGCGAATATACAATTAACCCTTACCTTGGTTGTTCCCATGGGTGCAAGTACTGTTATGCTTATCTAATCCTTAAAAGATGGCATCATCAAAAGGAAAAATGGGGGGAGTTTGTCGATGCAAGGATAAACTCTCCGCAAAATGTGAAAAAGGAAATCTCAAATAAGAGAAACGTTGAGATTTACCTTTCTTCAATGACGGATTGCTACCAGCTTGCTGAGAAAAAATACAAATTAACAAGAGGTATACTTCAGGTATTGCTTGAAAAAGAAAACGATTCCCTTTTCCCTTCGCGAAACTCAATAACAATTCAAACAAAATCCTCTCTTATTTTAAGAGATTTAGACTTAATAAAACAATTTAAAGATTTCTCAGTTGGATTCACGATTACGACACTTAAAGACAATTATGCAAGAATTTTTGAGCCAGGTGCTACCCCTCCCTCAGAAAGAATAAAAACCCTTGAAAAAATAAACAAAGAAAACGTCCAAACATATGTATTCTTTGGACCAATCCTCCCAGGAATCTCTGATAGTTTCAAAGAAATGCACAAAATCCTTACAACGATTTACAACACAGGCACAAAGAAGGTTTTGCTGGATAAGCTAAATTACTTTAATTCCATAAATGAGATAAAAGAAATTGCTTTTGAACTTAAGCTATTTGAAAGTTTCAAGCAAACTATCTACCAAGAATATGTCGAGGAGTTGAAAAGCAAGATATTAACTCTTCAAAATGATTTCCCTAAATTACAACTTGAGATAGTATTTTAGATAAACCCTTCACGTTTATTAGCTATTTTGGTAAAATAAAGCTTATTTATATAATTACCTGATGAATAAAATGAAAGGTTTCTACATTTTAATTGGACTTATTTCTGGATTACTCTTTGGAATTGCAACACCTCTAAGCAAAATTCTTCTCTCTGACCTTAATGCTTTTGAGCTTGCGGGTCTTCTTTATATCGGCGCAAGCATTGCAGTATTTCCATCAGTAATTAAGAATTTTAAACAAATAAAATTATTTTTTGCAAACAAACATCGGCTAAAGCAAATGTTAGGAATAATTGTTTTTGGTGGACTTTTAGGACCTGTGTTCCTTTTATTTGGACTGAAGACAGCAGATGGAGCATCTGTATCTATTTGGCTGAATATGGAACTTGTTGCCACGGCAGTTCTTGGCGTTCTATTGTACAAAGACCATTTAGGTAAATTAATCTGGGTTGGGTTATCTCTGACCATCCTTGCTGGGGTTATAATTGCAATAGGAGAGGGATACAGTGGTATTTTTTCTGGGCTGCTTGTATTTGTAGCATGTTTCTTCTGGGGTCTTGACAACAACTTGACCGCAAGAATTAATGGAGTTTCACCGCAGATGATTACTTTCATGAAAGGCATTTTTGCGGGAAGTGTGAATCTAATTATTGGTTTAAGCATAAGTTCGAAAAGTTTTCTTTTTGCTGCACTTCCTTATGCCATAATCCTTGGAGCATTCTCATATGGAATAAGCATTGTTCTCTATATCACATCTGCTCAGAATTTGGGCGCAACGAGAAGCCAGGTATTATTCTCAACTGCGCCATTTTGGGGAATCCTTTTTTCGTATCTTCTTCTCAAAACCAAGATATCTCTGAGCTATATCATTGCAATGCTACTTCTTGTAGGAGGTATTATTCTTACAAATGTTTTAGTCCACAAGCCTGAGCATGAAGAAATCACAGACACTCTCACATAAAAGCTTAAACGTAGACAAATGCTCTTCAAAAAACTTTGAACTTAATGAGTTTCACTTACGAATGTGCTCGAAAAATTAAATTACAAAAAACGTCAGGTGTTTTCTTGGTGCCAAAATTGATTATACTATATTAAATAATTGTAAAGGAGGAAATCTCCGGGCTTGACCCAGTTTCTTCCGAAGAGATTCGGAATATCATACTTGAAGAAAGAAAAAGGGGT
>JAIMJY010000099.1 GCA_020692945.1 Caldisericum sp.
ATCATTTTCATCGGATTTATCCACAATCTTTTTCAGTGGATTCCAGAAGAGTAAATCACTTATTTCAACCATAATTTCTTCACCTGCTCGTAATCTTCTTTTGTGTCCATATCAATGCAAACCGCTTCATCTTGCATTTCTAACAACCGAACAATGTCATTGTGCTTGTTAAAGATGTCCCTTAGCGTTGTGTGCTCCGGATCGCTTGATAAAATCTCCTCAATAAGGGGCTTTGAAAAGAGCACGGGATGCCCTCTTCTTTCGTTGAAAGTTGGTATGAGTATATCCGATCCTGAAAAATGTGATATAAGAAAATTAATAAGACCTCTATGTATGAGGGGGTTGTCGGCAAGACCTAACAAAACTGCATCACCTTTAATTTCTCTTAAGCCAGCTTGAATTGAAGAAAACATACCTTTTTCATAGTTTTCGTTAATTACAATCCTCAATTTTACTCCTTTGGAATCCCCGCTCTTCTTCAGCGGATTTAATCCTTTGTAATCCGCGCTCTTCTTCAGCGGATTATCTTTCTCAAAAACACTCTCTATAAACTCTTTTACCGCTGACGCATTTTTCCCAAGAACGAGGACGACTTCAATGAGGTTTGAGTTTAAGTATTCACCAAGCAGGTTTTCAATAACAGTTCTCTCTCCAAGTTTGAGAAGTACTTTTTGCCCTCCCATTCTCTCTGACTTGCCTGCAGAAAGCAGTACGCCACTTATCATCTTCTACTGCATCTCCTTGCTTGCTTTTTTAACTGCTTTGATAATCTTAATATACCCGGTACACCTGCATAAGTTTCCGGAAAGTCCTTCACGAATTTCCTCCTCTGTAGGATGTGAATTTTTTGAAAGAAGCGAATAAGCTGAGACCACAAATCCAGGTGTACAAAATCCGCACTGCACAGCTCCTTCCTCAACAAATGCTTTCTGAATAGGATGAGGATTTTGAAGGGTACCGATCCCTTCGATTGTCAAAACCTCTGCTCCGTCAACCTGAGGAGCAAGCACGAGGCAGGAAGTAACAATAACACTATTGAACAACACTGTACACGCCCCGCATTCCCCTTTACCGCACCCTTCTTTAGTACCCGTTAGCCCCAATTGATCTCTTATAATCTGAAGAAGCGTTGTATTAGTAGGCACTGTAAGCTTATAATCTCTATCGTTCAATTTAAAATTTATTTTAACTTCCTTCAAATGGCTCACCTCGTTTCCGAGAAATAGTGCACTTTCCCGTCTAACTTCTCTTTCATGTTTATTACGTCAACGGGGCACACCTGCATGCACATAGCGCATCCCGTGCACTTTTCTTCATCAACAGAAGGTCTTCTTGTATCAGAATTCCAACTGATTGCCATATGGCCTCCGTCTTGGCACGCAGTATAACACAGCCCGCAGCCAATGCATTTATCAATGTTTATTTCAGATCTTGATTCAGGATTAACGAGGTCTTCCTGGCTCTTAATTTTAGGAAGGGCCTTTCCAACAATATCCATTGGGCTTGAAAAGCCCATTTCTTGAAGGTAATGAGCCATTCCACTCTTCAAATCCCTTATTGTCCTAAATCCAAAGTGCATAGGAAGAGTGCAAAACTGAACATTCGAAGAACCAACTGCCATAAATTCCACAGCGTCTCTCCAATTAAAGGCTCCGCCATTTCCCGAAATAATGATATCAACATTTTTAGCTATTTCCGCAATTGTTCTCAAAGTAATAGGCTTTATCGCTGGACCAGAAAGACCAGAATAAGAACCTTCACCAAATAGGTTTGGGTAAGGCTCAAAAGTATGTATATCAACTCCGAGAAGGGACGGAATAGTGTTGCTTGCCGTAATTCCATCTGCACCAGCGCGTTTGACAGCCTTCGCAACCTCTACAATATCAGTTACCTGAGGTGTAATTTTAATGAGGACTGGTGTCTTATCTGCTGCCTCTTTTACCCAACGAGTGACCTTTTCGGTAGCTTCAATGCTCTGCGCTAACATCCTGCCTGCTTCTTCCCCCATGCTTCCCTGAGGGCAACTGAAGCTGCACTCAATGAGGTCAACTCCAGCTTTCTTTAGACGCCAAACGAGATTTTGCCAGTCTTCTTTGCTTGCTCCCATTATAGAAGATGCAATCATCTTACCTGGAAATTCTTTTTTAAGGTACTTCACCCTTTCTTCAATGTCATTGATGTGAAATTGCGAAATGAGGTCAATATTTCCAAGCCCAACAACCTTATTGCTCATCGATCCAAATGAAGACATCATTGGGTTTTTCAGGTTGACAGGATTATCCTCTACTGAAGTTGTCTTTAGTATTACACCTGCCCAACCTGCCTTGAGGCCATTATATGCCATATCAAGTTCATCCGTTGGAGGAGCAGCTGAAAGAATGAAAGGACTATCAAGATGTATACAAAGAAAATCTATTGAAAGGTCTTTCGTTTTATACATTTTTCCCTCCTTCAAGGTATTCTTCAATAAAGGCTGCAGCTTCTTTACCATCATGTACGCTCTCAACAATTGTGCTTGCACCTCTCACAATGTCTCCGCCCGCAAAAACACCTTTAACTTCCGTCATATATTCTTCGTTTACTTTTATTAAACCATCTTCAGTTTTTTCTACTTCAGGAAAATACTCAGATGCCTTTTGTCCTATTGCAATTATCACTGCTTCAAGTGGAATCACAAAATCCGAATCAGGAACTTCCTCGAATACTCTTCTTCCTGAGGAATCGAAAGCCCCGAGCCTTGCTCTCCTAACACGCAGGCCTTTGACTCGCTCGTCTCCAATAACTTCAAGTGGAATTGCAAGGAACTGGAAAGTTACACCAGCATTAGTTGCCTCTTCTATCTCATCTTTGAAAGCTTTTAGCTCTTTCAAACCCCTCCTGTAAACCACTTCAACGTCTCTTTCAGGATTCTCTCGCTTAAGGACAGTTGCTATCTCAATAGCAACGTTGCCTCCACCAATTACTCCTACCCTTTTTCCAAGACCTGTTTTTAAACCAGATTTTGCAATCTTAAGGAGTTCCCGAGCAAAATAGACTCCGCGCAAATTTTTATTGATGTTCTCTAATTCGAGCTCTCCTGTAAGGCCTGTTGAAATGAATATCGCATCAAAACTTTTCTCAATGTCACTCAGGGAAGTAATTTTTTTATCTTTAACTTCGGAAACAAAATTCTTAAGAATAAACTTGACTTCTCTCTCGACAATGAGTCTTTCGAGGCGTTCGGGAGAGATTTCATGGGCAGGAATCCCCCCAAGGTCTTTTTTTTCAAATATCACAGAGTTGATGCCATTTCTACCAAGTTCTCTTGCGCAAGCAAGGCCCGCAGGACCACCTCCAATGATAGCAACCTTCTTTCTTGACAACTTTTGTAAAGTGAGGTTCAAAAAAGGATCAGTATTATCAGTAACGAATCTGTGGAGTTCACGAATCTTAACAGGGGAATCAATCTTTGCCCTCGCGCACGAAGCCTGGCAAAAACTCTCTTCAGGGCAAACCCTACCACAAGTTTCGATTAATGGATGTGCTTCCTCTAAAATCTCTCGCGCGCCTTTAAGGTTGCTCGTCCTAATTGACTGTATGAACTCTGGCACAGGAACGTTTACAGGGCAAGCTTTTTCGCAAGGGGCATCATAACAATAAAGGCACCTTTCTGCTTCAATAACTGCTTCTTCTTTTGAAAGACTTCTCTTTGCTTCCTCCATTGCTCCTCCTTCAAATGATTTGCAATATTT
>JAIMJY010000100.1 GCA_020692945.1 Caldisericum sp.
CGAGGAGTAAAACAACGAAGCAATCTCGCTTTACTCTTTTTCTAAAGGCCGCTTCTTAAGTGCGCCCTTTTTTGTAAATCTGAATTTTCTTCTATAATAATATGCTATGAATATGAGAAAATATGATATCATTGTTGTGGGTGGCGGTCATGCCGGGGTGGAAGCCTCTCTTGCCTCTGCAAGAATGGGTGCAGAAACCCTCCTTATTACGATTGATAATGATAGTATTGGTTGGATGCCGTGTAACCCTTCGATTGGCGGCCCTGGAAAATCTCAAATCGTACGCGAAATCGATGCCCTTGGCGGAGCAATGGCGCTTAACACTGATGAAACGCTTACCCAAATTAAAATGCTTAATATATCCCGCGGACCAGCGGTCTGGAGCATAAGAGCTCAAGCAGATAAGTGGCAGTATTCTCTTGGAATGAAAAGGAGATTAGAGTTTCAGGACCATTTGCACCTAAGGCAGGGTACTGTCGCAAAGCTCTTGATTGAAAATGAAAGAGTGAAAGGTGTTGTAACATCAGACAACACAGAATTTTACGCTGATGCAGTAGTGCTTACTGCAGGCACATATCTTAAAGGAAGGATTTACATTTCAACGTGGTCTGCTCCTGCGGGAAGGTGGGCTGAACCACCCGCAAATTCGCTTTCAAATAACCTAAAAGAAATTGGCTTTAAGATGTCGCGTTTTAATACAGGCACAACGCCAAGGATTGACAAACGGAGTATAGACCTTTCCAAATTTCAGGAAGAACGAGGCGATTTTGTTCCTTTGCATTTCTCTTTCTGGAATGAGCCTAAAATTCATGAGAGGCAAATCCCTTCGTATCTTGGATGGACTAATGAAAAAACGGTTGAAATTACTCGTAAATACATGAACCTTTCCCCATCGGTTATGGGGATTATGGTAAAAACGGGGCCACGCACTTGTCCTTCAATGGAAGAGAAGGTGCGCTGGTTTCCAGACAAAACACGACACCAATTTTTCCTTGAGCCAGAGGGATTTAACACGAACGAGATATATATGCAGGGAATGTACATGTCAATGCCATACCCGTACCAGACGGAATTGCTTCGCACAATTCCGGGGCTCGAAAATGTTGACATCATAAGGCCTGCCTATGTAATTGATTATGATTACATTATTCCCACGCAGCTCAATTTGAACTATGAAACCAAACTTATTGAAGGGCTTTTTATCGCGGGGCAGCCCAACGGAACTACAGGCTACGACGAAGCGGCGGGGCAAGGGCTTCTTGCAGGCATTAATGCGGCCTTAAAAGTTAAAGGAAGTGAGCCTTTCATAATAAAGAGAAGTGAAGGCTACCTTGGCGTGATGACCGATGATATTCTCACAAAAGAGCTTTTTGAGCCATACAGGATTACGCCGTCTCACTGTGAGTACAGGCTTCTTTTACGCGAGGATAATGCAGATTTGCGCCTCACAAGAAAGGGGTACGAGCTGGGAGTTGTTGAAGAGTGGAAATTTTTGAAACTGGTAGAGAAAGAAAAAATGATTGAAAACATTCATCAAGCTCTTGAATCGGTTGCTCTTCATCCAAATAATGAAACGCTCAACAAACTTAAAGAACTTGGGATTGGTGAAATAAGTCAGCCTACGAAGCTCTTCGAGATGCTCAGGCGCCAAGATTTCACAAAAGAAAGCTTGAAAGCGCTTGATCCGCAGTTTGCAAATTATCCCGATGAGACCCTTGAAATCGTCGAAACTGAAGCAAAGTATACAGGTTATATTGCTCGCGAGATGAACAAAGCTAAGGAGTTTCTCAGGTTTGAGAATTTTTTGATTCCTGAAGATTTGGACTATACTATGGTCCCTTCCCTTTCTAAAGAAGGGAGGACCAGGCTTATTCAAATTAAGCCTCAATCGATTGGACAGGCAATAAGGATTTCAGGAGTAAGGCCAGCAGATATTCAGATGCTCGTTTTGTATATAAAGAATTTAGGAGGCAAAGATGTATAAAGTTGTTTTTTTAAGACACGGGGAAAGCGAATGGAATAAAGAAAATAGGTTCACAGGTTGGACTGACGTAGACCTTTCTCAAAGAGGCGTTGAAGAGGCCCATTTTGCAGCAAGTTTGCTAAAAAAAGAAGGTTTTATATTTGATGTAGCCTTCACTTCTGTATTGAAACGTTCTATTAAAACGCTCTGGATTGTTCTCGAAGACCTTGACCAGATGTGGATTCCAGAATTCAAAAGTTGGAGATTAAATGAAAGACACTATGGAGCGCTTCAAGGACTGAATAAAGTAGAAATGGTAAAACAGTATGGTGAAGAACAGGTTCTTATATGGAGAAGGTCGTATGATGTGCCACCCCCACAGCTTGATCCAGATGATTCAAGAAATCCTGCATTTGACCCAAAATACAAGGACTTAAAAAAGGATGAGATTCCTTTAAGCGAATCTCTTAAGGATACTCTCAAAAGAGCTATTCCTTACTGGGAAAACACAATTCTTCCAACGGTCAAGGAAGGCAAAAGAGTCATAGTATCTGCTCACGGAAATAGCTTAAGGGCTTTTGTTAAGTACATAGATGACGTTCCAGACAAAGATATTCCTAATCTAAATATTCCAACAGGAATCCCTTTTGTTTACGAGTTTGATGATACCTTTAAACCTATAAGACATTATTATCTTGCTGACGAAGAAACCGTAAAAGCAGCTACTGATAAAGTTGCATCGCAGATTAAAGACAATAAAAAATAACATCACTCCCCTTCCATCGTGCAAGCAATTCAAGTGTTCTGACAAATCAATCATGCGTTTGTCTTTATGAAAGGGGTTAGGTCAATTACTAAAGAATTTTCCTTGCTTATAGAATTGTCACATACTCCTCTGGAACATGGTGAGAAAGATCGCATGTTAGAAAATATTAAATCCACACTCTTTATTCTTCTGTAACCTATGATCTTTTTCAATAGGTTTATCAGTGGATTATATCTATTTGTAAATGCCTATGCTCTACAATTACTTATCCACAGTATCCACAAGTGCTTGTGGATAAGTTTAATTCAATGCTGACAATTTATGAGTCATGCAGTATTATTATGACGCTTTTTAAAATCTAATTTAATCCTTGCACAGGAAATTCTTTTGAAATGCACAAGCCGGTAAAAAAACAGGGTATTCTTTGTTTGAGAGGTTTTTTTATCCTTGCAGTTTTTCTTGTCATTGCGAGGAGGATGTAAGTCCGACGAAGCAATCTCGTTGTTTCAAAGCGTGGTCATTGCACTCTGTCCCTTGCGCAAGCAAGTCGAGTGTCTTTTACGAGCGTGGCAATCTCGTCATTGGCTTTTGCGGAATACCTAAAAGTGAGATCGCCACGGGCACAAGAAGAGTGTGCTCTTGCGATGACAGAGGAGGGGTGCGAGACTGCCACGTCGCTCGTTTCACTCCGCTCCTCGCAGTGACAGAGTGGAGGCCATTGCGCACTCCTTTCCTTTTTCCCGTTAGCAACGAAATTTTTCTACACCAAAATTATGAGAAAACTTGCTTTATTTCTTTGTAATCTACGCTCTTTTTCAGTGGATTATATCAAAATTTTATAATCTGCTGAAAAGGAGTACAGATTACAGAGGAGTAAAGTTGTGCAAGGTATAATATAATTGGAAGGTAAACAAGCGAAGGAAGAAGGTTCAGTACTTTAATTTTTTTGATTGAGAGAAG
>JAIMJY010000101.1:0-3064 GCA_020692945.1 Caldisericum sp.
TTTAATTCATTATTTTCCATAATATATTATAAATAAATTTTAATAATTACAAAATCAAGCCCATTGTAATTTTTTGAAAACTACAAGCAACCCGAAAGGTTGTTCAACAACTTCTAAGATTTCAAAAGGCAAGTTGCTACAATCATTAAGTTCCCTGGCAATATCATGTTTCTTGCCAAGAACAACTATTCCATCTTTTTTTTACTCCTCTGTATTCTGCACTTCTTTCCGCAGAATATTTCCTGTGTCTACTCTGTTTTGGCTCTGAATCAGAATAATGTCGTATGGAATTGCAAAAACTTTCAATGAGTGACTGCGAAATGTAGTTCAAGCACACCTTAATCCATCAGTTACTCAAAAACCTCGGCATCGCAAGGCCGGGAGTTCGGTGGCGAAGAGACAAGGCGTTGGAGAGAACGAAAAAAGTCATTTTAAAACAAGTGAAAAAATAACAAAGTAATCCACTGAGAAAAAGCGTGGATTATAAAGAAGTAAATTCACTGAAAGGAATGTGAAATACAAAAGAGTAAATCTTGCAAATGTTTGTTTAGAGGATAAAATGAAAAGAGTGGGAGTTAATAGATGGAATCAAAAACGATAATGAAGAGAAATTTGCAATTTTGCAAACCGCCAAATTGTAAATATGAATGCATTGCGTTTATACTGCTAAATGAGGAATATATCTGCAATGCGGATATGAACAAGTTGGGCGGCATCTCTATGAAAAGATGGTTATCAAGATGAAACGTCCTTTCTGGTTTCGTCTCCTTCTCATTTTGGTTGTTCTCATTGTGTCTCTAGGTGGAACCTATCTGATGCTTAGTTGGCTGAACCTTGCGGAACAGGATTATACCAATGTCCTTATTAACATCGTTTTCCTACTGGCTTGTGTCGGTCTCATTCGGTTCCTGCATCTGTCAGCGGAAGATATAGGTTTGAAAATAGCCAAAGACCGCCTAGCCTGGCATGTAACGATCTGCCTGTCTATATTCTTCTGCTATATGCTTTTCTATGTATTTGCGATACACATTTCGAGCCTACGACCAATTTCTTCCAAGATCACATGGGGGATTCTTAACTATCTCGTGGTGGCCTTTGCAGAGGAGATTTACTTTCGAGGTATTCTTTATGGTGTTGTGCAGAAAAGATTCTCTGGTCGGGTCGCATTAGTCGTGTCCACATTATTATTCGGTCTAGTGCATTTCAGACAAGGGTTGGGGATGCTGCCCAAATTCTTCACAGGTTGGCTATGGGGAAGTGTGCGCTATAGCACAGGTATGATCTTTTTGTTGATCATTCCCATTCATTTTGCCTACAACGTCGTGTGGCTATTATTTGAAGGTAACTGGGAGAACCCACCTCTATGGGCGCAGTTCTTCCCCTTGTTTGAATTGTTTCTGGGTTTGGTGATTGTCGGTGCCCGAGCATTGATCGCTCGCGATAAACAAGTCACGCGATAATGATTAGCCTTATACCGCTCAACACAGCGTCAAGGCGGATGGGGCTTCACCCTGAAATACTCTGAACTTGATTCAGGGTAGGGTGACAAAATAGGGTTTTTCAGAGACCTCTTATTATTCCCTTAATAAAGATTTAATAAAAAACCTTTCCTTTGAAGAAAATTTTAATTATAATAAAAGCAATCCCCAGGATAATTCCAGCAATTGCTACTCCCTTTCCTTTGATATCTCTCCTGAGAAATTTCTGTTAAACCTAAAATTCCAAAAATTATAGCAAGTAATCCTTTTTCCACTGCAAATAGTTGTATAAAGCAAAAAATTCCAAGCACTAAACTTGCTAATGCCCATCTTGATTTTTTCATTTTACTTCGCCTCATAGATCTTTCTAAAAGTATAGTATATTTTGTATTTTTTATCAAGTTTGTAAGCAACACGTTCAGCTCTTTGAATTTGGCTTGAAAAGTACTAAACTATAGGCAGGGAGGCTAATTATGCATAAAAAAATATTAAGTTTAGTTGCAGTAATTTTAATTGGTTTAATCCTTGTTGGTTGCGGAGGCAAGGGCTATACCGAAGATGATGTTAAGAGTTTTGCTCATCCTATGACTGAAAAGCTTCTTCTGGGGCTCAACAATGAAGACTACTCTACATTTGCTTCAGATTTTAACGAAGGCATGCAAACGGGAATTCCGGAAGAGCAGTTCTCAAGTTTTCTCAGCCAGATCAAAGGAAAAGTTGGCGAGTACGTGCCAGATTCTAAGAAGTTTGTCTCTGCAACTCAAAAAGGAAGCTATATTACTGTTGTTTATAATGCGAAATTTACTCAGGAAGACTCTGTTAAAATTACAATTTTCTTCAAACAGTCCGCAGGTACCTACAAAATAACAGGATTGTATTTTAATTCACCAAAGCTGCAAGGGAAGTAGGAATTGAAGGGAATTTTTGCAAGAAGAAATCTTGCGGTTTTTGTACTGGGTATTTTTAGCTTTGCCTCGGTAATTTTTGTACAGATGCCCATACAGAGCGTGATTATTAACAACCCTACCCTTAAGCTTACACTTCCCACCTGGGCTCTCATTTTAATTCTCGCCATGGTTGCAGGATTTGTCCAGGAAATATTCAAGGCTCTGCCTCCGTTCCTTGGAGAAGAAAGAGTCCTTGGAGGTATTATAAGCGGGTTTGCCTTCGGTCTTACAGAGGCAAGCTTTTTGCTTTTGCCCGCCATTCAGAAATATGGCATAGGAGCGCTTCCAGCCATATCCTACGTGGAAAGGTTAATCGTAATTGTTTTCCACATTGCAACCACAGGACTCATAATGTATGGTTCAAAGAAAAAAAGATTTCTTATATCCTACATTGTGATTTCCTTAATTCATGGTTTTGTGGATACCCTTGCAGGACTTGCTAAGTCAAATATGTTCAGCATGATGGGGGTTGAACTTGCCGCAGGGATAGTTTCCGTTATCCTTTTGGGGCTTTTTGTGTATTTAATAAA
This sequence comes from Caldisericum sp., assembly GCA_020692945.1. Classification (GTDB taxonomy): domain Bacteria; phylum Caldisericota; class Caldisericia; order Caldisericales; family Caldisericaceae; genus JAIMJY01. The sequence goes on from JAIMJY010000101.1 coordinate 2,956, forward strand.
AAAGGATAAGACACAAGCACAACTTTCTTGAATTCACTGGCAAACAAAAGAAAAACTTTCAGGAGGTTTAGCATGAGAATCGAAAACGATGAAGATAAAAACCATGCAG
>JAIMJY010000101.1:3081-3585 GCA_020692945.1 Caldisericum sp.
AAGAAGATATCTTTTAGAAGGCTGAATTCGAAGTTTGGAAAAATGAAAAATTTTTTGTTTGAAGGAGGAGAATAAAATAGATAAAAGTAATTGCGAAGTGTTTTATACTGATGTTAAACTGATTACCTATGTTAGTCTTATATGTATGCTGATAGTTCTTTCTATAGCACCTGTCGAAATTTTGTATTCATACAACGGCGAGAGAATCCCTACTGGCTTGATACTTATTCTTGCTCCACTTTTTATAGTATTCTTATCCTTAGCGATCTTTATTGTTGTTGCTATCTTTGCAATTTCACGTATGCGGTATGAATTGCACGAAGCAGAACTTCTCATTGTTTTAGGGCCGCGGAAAGAGGGAATTCCATACAACCATATAGTTGATATTTTAGCAAAAGACCTTTCATTTAATGTGCTCTCAAGTTTTCGAATGCCTGGCGTTGCTCTTTTTGATGTTTTGTATTCTGACGAGGGGATTGTGAGGATGTATTCCACGCATGCACT
>JAIMJY010000013.1:0-3239 GCA_020692945.1 Caldisericum sp.
TTTTTTGCAATAGGTTTTTTAAATTTTCCTCTTATATATATGACTTACAATTTTGAAAAAGGATAAAATTTAAGCCGGGGATGTTTTTAGTGCAATTTTCTATCCGTTAAGAATGGGGGTGAGTTTATATGTTGAAAGAAGATTTTCGTTTTTCCCTCTTTGATTTTGCCTTGAGTTTGTCAGAGGCAGTGGACGCAATTAGCCCGGCTTTAGGGAATCATCAAAAAAGAGCTACGTATATAGCTTGGGATATTGGCAAGGAAATAGGATTAAGCATAGAGCAGAGAAGAAAACTATTTTTTGCGGGTCTATTACATGACATTGGAGGCCTTTCTTTAAAAGAAATGCTGGACCTTTTAAATTTCGACGAAGATTCTTCCTATAACAAACACGCAGAATTGGGATATTTGCTTTTTAAAGATTTTAAGGCAATCTCAGAGGAAGCTAACATCATACGATATCACCATGTTCCATGGGATTACGGAGCAGGAAGAGAAAAAAATGGCGAAAGCATACCCATCGAAAGCCATATATTGCACCTTGCAGACCGCATTTCGGTACTTATTGACTATAAAATTGAAGTTTTAGGGCAAGTTGGAGGTATAGTAGAAAAAATAAAAGGTCTTTCAGGCAAGGTGTTTGTGCCCGAGTTTGTTGATGGATTCGTAAAGTTATCAAGTAGGGAATATCTCTGGCTGGATGTTGTATCTTCCAACCTTGACGATGAATTGAATAAGATACATAATTTACCGCTTGCTTTTTTTGATATTGAATCAATTCGCAGTCTTACAAAAATTTTTTCACGCATTGTTGACTTTAGAAGTAGCTTTACAGCTACCCATTCAAGCGGCGTTTCAACATGTGCCGTAGAGCTTGCAAAATTGGCAGGTTTTTCGGAAAAGGAATGCGCTACGATGAAAATTGCAGGTTATTTACATGATTTAGGAAAGCTTGCAGTCCCTAAAGAGATTTTAGAGAAACCCGCTAAATTATCAATGGAAGAATTCAACTAGTGAAAAGCCATACTTACCATACCTATAGAATACTGTCTCATATCTCAAGCTTTGAAACAATCAATCGGTGGGGATCTTTCCACCACGAAAGACTCGATGGCTCTGGTTATCCATTTCGCATAAGTGCCTTTGATTTTCCATTAGGTTCAAGGATTATGGCTGTAGCGGATGTATTTACGGCTCTTACGGAGGACCGCCCTTACCGAGAAGGAATGGATGTAGACAAAGCACTGCATATCATAGAAACAATGGCACAAAGTAACGCTTTGGATACTTATGTGGCTTCCCTTTTAAAGAAAGGCATTGTTAGAATAAATGATGCTCGTATAGGTGCTCAAACAGCTGCTCTTAAAGAATATGAAAAATTTTCAAAATCCGGGGTTTTGTATTGATTTTTTCTAGAAAAACAAAGCATAGCATGAAATAATTTACCAAAAGAAGCTTGAATTACAAAGGAGTAAAGTTTCTTTAAAAATTTCAAGTTGTTTCAGCAAGTATCTGTTACCAAAAACTAATAGCCAAAACGTTCTATCATTTTAAAAATCTTTTTCTCCTTCGGGATCTTACAGATTTTGCGAGGCGTGCCGTCACAAAATTACCACCTTCAATAAAAGATTATTAAAGCACTGCAAAACTAAAAACTCTTTTCTCTTAGGGGCTCAATCTATTTCTTGCGTGCTACTCTTGGCTTTGGCACGCAACTAAAGTAAAAAAGGGGAGTAGGTTATTTGTCTCTAGTCTGGCGAGCGAGTTAAGCTCAAAAAAGTTATCCTGAATTAATTTCAGGATCTCAAACAAAAAAGGGGGGATTGCTCCCCCCAAGAAAATGGAAATTGAATCTCTCCTCTTGAGCAATTATTTAGATATAATTAGCTCAGACCAGTCTTTTATCCAGCTTTCACTTTTTGCTTGAATCTCGGAAGGTGCTAATGTTACAAACTTCTTGGCTCCCTCGGCGTAATTAAAGCACTCTGGCAAGGGTAAGCTTTTATCAATTGGGTATGCCCATTGATGCAGTGGGATCTCCTTTTGAAAATTGTCGCTTAACATAAAGTCTATATACTTTTGAGCAAGAGATTTATGCTTTGTGCCTTTAACTATACCTGCAAACTCGAGCTGCAACCATCCACCTTCTGAGGGGACAATTGCCTTATACCTTGTTGAATTATCTGTGTAGTAGAAATATGCAGGGTCTAAGTCGTAACTTATCATCATAGGTGCTTCACCGCTTTTAAAAGCATCAAAAGCAGGCTCCCATTCAGGATAGATATGAAAGATTGTAGGTTTAAGTTGGTTCCAGTAATCTAAATATTTATCCTCACCAAAAACTGCAATAGTCCAGAGGAGGAATCCAAGCCCTGGAGAAGAAGTTCTTGGATCTTCCAAGATGAGTTTATCCTTATATTCATCTTTAAGTAAATCAGCAAAGCTTGTAGGGGGGGTTTTTATCTTTTCTGAATCATAGAGAATCGCAATTGAATTTGGTCCATCAAACGGTATCAAACGCCATTCGCTATCAATTCTATACTCTTCAGGTATTACAGTATAGTTTTGCGGTTTGTAAGGTTCAAAGAGATCCTTATCGTACGCTTTTTGCACTTCGTTCATATTCAAACCAACAAACAGATCTACCTGAGGGTTCTTGCTCTCAAGCATAAGCCTGTTGAGCGTAGCATCAACTCCTCCAAACGATTTGTATTCAATCTTGCAGTTGTTCTCTTCCTCAAAAATTTTGTTTGTTGCTTCTGGTAACCCATAAGAAACAAAACTGTCATACGTATAAATGGTAAGTGTTTCAGGCTCGTTCGATGTCTTTTTGCATCCTGCTAAAAACGGGAAAATAATCAACAAAATGATTGCAATTAAAATGCCTTTCTTCATTTCTTTTACTCCTTTCTAAATTTTTTAACTTTCTCGTCGATGGTAATTCCGTTAACCTTATCATCGATTTTAATAATCGTATACACCCTTCCTGACCCAGAATCTCTTGCAACGATATGTGCCTGTTTAATTACCTCAATAATTCTCTCAAGGTCTCCTTCGATAGTAGTGCCATTTGCGCCAACCTCATATTTAAGTCCTGACTCTTCCACAACCTTGATTGCCCTGTCAACAATTTCGTTCACCTTATCTTCACTAACACTGGGAATTACGACAAACTCTGCAATAGCCATTTTTCACCTCCTTTGATCTGCTGCATTTGCGATTACAGTGAATTTAACTCTA
>JAIMJY010000013.1:3393-23732 GCA_020692945.1 Caldisericum sp.
ATCACCAAGATTAAGTTTTCCGACATTTCTATAAAATTCTTCAACATAAATAGTTCCAAGATCTGATTCCATTAGAATTTCTACATTACCACCAAGAAAAGAAATTTCTTTTACTATCCCATTGTATTCACCGTTGGTTGCAATAACTATGTCTTCTGGTCTCACAAAAATATCCACCCCATTAATTAGGAGCATATTACCATTCCCAATAAAATTTTGTGCAAAAAGAGTTTTTGGTTTCGCATACAATTCCAAAGGCGTTCCTATCTGCTCAACTCTTCCGTTATTGAAAAGAATTATTCGGTTTGATAGGTACATTGCCTCCTTTTGATCGTGCGTCACATAAATTATTGTTACCCCATATTTCTCATTGATTGATTTAATTTCCTGTATTAGTTTTTCTCGAATTTTTGCATCGAGTGAAGACATTGGCTCGTCCATAAGAAGAAGATCTGGTTTGACTATAAGAGCCCTTGCAATTGCTACTCTTTGCTGTTCACCGCCTGAAATCGTGTCAGGGTGCTTTTTTAAAATGCTTTTTATCTCAAGCTTCTCTGAAATATCATAGATAAGTTTTCTAATCTCTGGGTTGTTCAATCCTCTCAGTTTAAGACCAAAGGAAATATTTGAAAAAACATTAAGAAAAGGAAAAAGCGCATAATCCTGAAAGACAATTCCAATATTTCTCTTTTCAGAGACTGTGAAAGAAATGTCATTTCCATCCTTTATTATTTTACCACTATCCTGTCTAACAAACCCTGCGATAATGTGCAGTATTGTTGTTTTGCCTGATCCAGAAGGACCAAGAATCGATACTAGTTCCCCCTCTTCCACGTCAAAACTGGCTTCGAGGCTAAAATTATCATATTTTTTAGTAACATCAATAAGTTCGAGTTTCTTCACGCTACCTCACCTTCTTGTTTACTCCTTTGTAATCAGAAATCTTTTTCATCTGATTAAAAGCATCTATAAAGACAAAGGCTAACAAGCTAGTGAATAAAAGAATGGTCCCCATGGCTCCTGCTACACCGAAATGCCTTCCAGAAAGAAATCTAAAAAGAGCAATTGGTATTGTTGTGTTTTCTGTCTTGAAAAGCATGAGCGTTGCACCAAATTCACCCATCGATATAGCAAAAGCAAAAATGGAAGACGCAATAAGAGGAATTCTGAGCAACTTGAGGTCTACCGAGAAAAAAGCTCTTACTCTACTCATCCCGAGACTTCGTGCAACAAAAACAAAATCGGGAGACGTCGTTTCAACAACGGGAAGAAGCGTTCGAAGCACAAAAGGAAAAGCAATAAGAGTATGCGAAATTACAATAAATACCCAGTTGAGAGAGCTGTCCAGGATTCCCTGAAAGGTCAAAATATACGAAAGAGCAATGGTAAGCGGAGACAATACAATTGGAGACATAAACATTGGGATAATCACAGATTTTTGTCGAGGTCTTGCTTTGAGGTAGTAAGCACTTGGGAATGCAAGGAGATTAGAAAGGAGAACGGTTGTTAAAGCAAATAACACACTGTTAAAAACCACTTTTACTGGAGAAACACCAGTAATATAGTTATAGACATTACTGAATGCTTCCTTGAAGTTGTTTAAAGTAAAACCGCTACCTGCAGTGTTAATAAAAGAATTTGCTATTACGACAACCATTGGTGCAATGATAAGAACAAACACAAAAGCAAGATAAATTGCAGAAAATATCACGAGAGTTTTGCTCCATTTGTTCTCGCGAATCGAAATGTTTCTCCTTACAACACCTTTCTTGTACATATTTTCTGACTTAAGATAAAGAAAAACAAACAATGTAAGAATCAATGACTGTATAAGAGCAAGTACGCTTCCAGTTCGAAAATCTGAAAACGTGTTGTAGTACATATAAATTGCAACTTCCATTGTGGCAAATTGAGCTCCTCCGATAGTCATAATGATCACAAAACTTAGAAAGCAAAAGATAAACACGAGAGAAAAACTTGAAACGATAGATGGTAAGAGCATCGGGAAAGTTACTCTCCAAAATATTGTAAACCTATTAGCCCCAAGGCTTTTTGCAGCAAATGAATATTCCTCTGAAATGCCTTGCCAGCTTGTGCCTATGATGCGCAAAACAATTGGAAAATTATAAAATGTATGTACCAAAATTATACCGAGGAAAGAGTATACAATGGGAAGCTGAACCATTCTATGAAGTAAAAATGAAAGCGAAGAATTAATAATGCCGTTTCTTCCAAAAAGAATTATAAAGCCAAGACTGACGAGCACCGATGGAAGCACAAAAGGAATCGTTGTAAGTGACATTAAAAATGTTTTGAACCTGAAGTTGTAATGAGAAACTATGTAAGCGCCAGGGAATCCAACCACAAGAGTGAGAATAGCACTTATAAAAGCCTCTTTTAGAGTGAAAGAAAAAACCTTGATAAAATACGAATCAGTAAAAATCTTTCTAAAAAAGTCCGCTGTAAATTGTCCCTGTCCAATAAAAGCAGTTCTAATGAGCGAAAATACAGGAAAATAAAGGAAAAACAGAACAAAAAGGAAAGGAACCACTATGAGTGGAACTGCTGAGAACTTGTCTTTTAAACCTTTATTCATCTTCCTCCCTTCGGTAGGATTACCTACATCAGGTTCAATGGGTTGAAGCTTTGAGCTTCTCTCAGCCTACTTGCTAATAGCTTTCAGCACCCCTGAACATAAATATTATAACACTAACTTAATTTTTCTAAAACTGGCGGAGAGAGTGGGATTTGAACCCACGGCAGGCGATTAACCCGCACACGCTTTCCAAGCGTGCACCTTAAACCACTCGGTCACCTCTCCAATTAGTGTTCATAATATCAGAAGTCACAGAAAAATCAACTGCATCAATGAAAAAACTTGCAGTAAGTGAGCATAAGTATCCATGTTACGCTAACCGCAAGAACAAAAAGGATATTTTTAAACAAAAGTTTGTATGTTTCGGTAAGCTTAGCTTTGAAGAAGTCAATGCTCAAAGAAAGACAGAGGTGCGTTGGAGTGACTGAAATCGCAGTCCAAACACCCAGATAGGCAATAAAAAGGCTTGCAGGATTTACGCTTCCATAGGATTTTTGCATCAAAGGTAGAAGCAAAGGGTAGGATAAGCCGATTGCTGCTGAAGATATCCCGGTCATAAGGCCGATAATAAAAGGAAGGAAGAAAAGCGGAAAAAAAGATGGGATTTTGTAAAGAACAAATGCCTCATAAACCCCTTTTATTAAATTACTCTTAATTGATACTTCTTTTAAAAAGAAAATGGAAATCATAAGAAATGTATAGTTTATAAGTGTGCCAATTCTAATTATTTTGATAATTCTTCTTGGGGAAATCCTTTTAATAGTTACAATGTATAAAATCCCAACAAGTATTGCTAAAGCAACAGAAAAGGAACGAAAGACAAAAACCAAACCTATAACAAGCAGTATTGGAAAGATGCTCTTAAACAAAGCAAAATAAGCGGAGGTTGTGATTGTTGTTTTCTGAAATCCATCTTCTTTTACCAGAGGCAATATGAAAAAAACGCCTGCTATAAACATTGCAACTGTTATTGGCCATTGAGTTTTAATGATAAAGGAAAGCGTTACGTTTATTAATGATGCACTTAGAACAAGCTCAGGAAAAAGAGGAGAAATAGGCTCCCAAACGTGCCTAAACCAAAAGTTGATTACAACCTTCTCATGGGGAGCAAGTGTCGTATCTCTTGACCCTTCCTCAACCAGCGGAGCAGACACGAGAGCTCCTCCAGGCATTGAGAGAGCTCCTATTATGAGAGAGAATGCTGGAATAAAAAATTTTGGCCTAAATACTCTCGAAAAACTTTCAACTATCTCTCTTAAAAAACCAGATTCTTTTAATAAATCTGCAAAATAGGTAGCTGAAATCACTATCAATACCATATTAATAGTATCTCTTGAAATAGATGAATAGAAAAGAGATGCAAAAATTTGTGTTACACTTAATTTTTTTAACACGGAAAGAAGAACTGCAGATAAAAAAATAGAAACCCCTATATTTGCCTTAAAGCGAATTAAAAAACCTAGAAATGCGATAACAACTGCTAAAATTAGCAAATCAGTCATAATGCTTTATTATATTTAATTTGCTACTTTTTTAAAACTATCATATAATCTATTATGTTTAAAATAGAGTCTCTTATAGGAGAGATCAATAACATTGTCGACAAAAAGAAAAGTGAATCAACTAAAAAGTCAAAAGCTATTGACGCTCTGGCTTCAATCTTGGTGAAGATAGAACCACAATTAATCAGGGAAGCAAAAACAAAAAATTTACACTTTTCTTACGCAGAACCTGTAACGAAAATGACACGGGGCATCGAAGCCAACGCTCATGTAGATGAATACGGAGCGATTGCAACAGATGGCTCAATGATTCCCATAAACGACGATTTTTATTTTCCTTATTTTGTTATAAACACTGGTTTTGCGTACATAAGATACGGAAGCAATCACTATTTTAACGCTGATTCAACTCCTAAAATTTATTACGAAGAGTCCGATATATACGAAACGTTTCAAAAAGTGAAACAGCTCATTAAAGGCGAGTCTCTTACTGCAAAAATGCTTCTTTCGGAGAGTATAGAACTCGAGCGTATTATTGGCAAGTACAATGATTTAGAGATACCAATGCTTGCAATGTTTGACGGGACTTTAATACAGTGGGAGATAAAAGAAAAAGAAACTAATTTCAGAAAAGAGTTCATACGCCAGTTTGAACATGTTTTCTCTTACGCATCTTCAATTGGAATACCAGTCGCTGGGTACATCAGCGGAACAAGGTCAAGAGACGTTTTAGGTACAATCAGAGTATATACGGATATGTTCGGCATCCAATACGACGAACAAATAAATTCACTTGTTTTTGACAGAGATATTTTTAGAAAGTTGCTTAAGCCAGGAGAAAGGTCAGTTCTTTATAAAAGCAAGGAGCCGGTTCTCCAGTACTACTCTCAACCAATATACTTCTTCTTTCTTAATACTGGAAGCGAAGTAGTGAGGATAGAAGTTCCTGAATTTGTCGCTACCGACATCCTCAAATTGGAAACCACACATGCCATAATACTTAACCAAGCAGAGAAAGGACCTCAATATCCCGTTGTATTAAGGGAAGCTCATGAGCAAGCAGTGATACATGACGCCGAAAAACATGCACTTGAAGACATTTTCGTAGAACTTTTATTAAAAAACAAAGTGGATTTTAAAGAAAACGCTAAACTTTTTTCCAAGAGGTCAAGGCAATTTTAATTATCATTATTCTTTTCTAAAAAATTGTTGATTTCTTCCATTAAAGCACCCAATAAATTTTGGCCGTGCACTACTCTTACTATTTTGCCTTTTCTAAAGATTACTCCGCTGTTTTTTCCACCAGCTATTCCGACGTCCGCATCGGCCGCTTCTCCCGGACCATTTACTACACATCCCATTACTGCAACCTTCATTGGCCTTTTAACGTTTTGAAAAGTCTCTTTAACTCTGTTAACCATCCCGAGAACATCGATTTCAGTCCTCCCGCACACGGGACATGAAATTACTTCTAACCCTTTTCTCCTTAGGCCAAGGCTTTTAAGCAGGGTAAAGCCTGCTCTAACCTCGAATACAGGGTCTCCCGTAATTGAAAACCTTATTGTATCACCAATACCTTCGAGTAAAAGCTTACCGATACCAACACTGCTTTTGATTAGTGAATCTTCAAGAGGTCCCGCCTCGGTAATTCCAAGATGTATAGGGTAATTAGTAAGTTTTGAAAGATGTTCATTTGCTAATACTGTCATTAAAACATCAGAAGTTTTAATGGAAACAACAATATCTTCAAAATCCACTTCTTCAAGAAGTCGAACCTCATCAATCGCACTGTCAACAAGAGCTTGTTCGATATTATCAGGCCTATTATTAAAAGAGCCTAAATTTGCACCAACTCTTATTGCCACATGTCTCTCTTTTCCAAGAGAAGCAATAGCCTTTATCCATTCTTTATCTTTAATATTCGACGGATTTAATCTTATTTTATCTACTCCGTTTTTAATCGATTCAATTGCAAGTCTTGGGTCAAAATGAATATCGGCAACAACAGGTATATGGACAGCCTTCTTAATATTCTTTAGTGATTCGGAAGCTTCCATATCAGGAACTGCTACTCTTATGATTTCACAACCCGCATCTTCAAGTCTCAGAATTTCATCGATGGTAGAACTGGAATCCCTCGTATCAGTCTTAGTCATCGATTGAACAGAAATTGCATTCTCCCCACCAATCAAAACATTGCCTACTCTTACTACTTTGCTTTTAGAGGTCATCGCCCGAAAAGCCTTAAGATGTCTTTAATGCTTATTAAAAACATAAGCCCGAGAACCGCAACAAAACCAACACTTTGGACCCCCGCTTGCTTTTCCGGAGGAACTGGTTTTTTCGTAATCGCTTCCCAAAGAACTAACACAATCCAGCTTCCATCAAGTGCTGGAATTGGAAGCAAATTTGTAAAACCAAGTGCAATGCTTATAAATGCAGTAAACCATAAAAGATTTGCAAAACCACCGCTTGCAGCTTCCCCGGTCATGGCTACAATACCGATGGGTCCCGTTAAAGAACTGAAACCCTGTTTCGTAAAAAGCGTCGGCAAAAGAGTAAAAGTTTTGTAGAGAACGTTGCCAGTCCATTTTATTCCTTCCCAAAGCGCTAACAATGGATTATATTTTTCTCCCTGACGAAAGATACCTATTACCCACTGACTACTTAAGGAATCCTTTTTTGGAGCGATGTTCAAAGTTAAATTGTTGTTTTTACGCAAGACTGTAACCTGTAATAAATTGCCATTGCTATTATGAATTAAATCAGTCATATCCTTCCATGAGTTTATTGACTGTCCGTTGATAGCGATTATTTTATCCCCGGGCATTATTCCAGCTACATAAGCAGGGCTGTTCAAACTTACGCTTGAAACTACTGTCGAGGGCGCAAGCGGGTTTCCAAAAGAAGAAAAAACTACTGCAAAAATAACAACTGCTGTAATAAAATTCGTAAACGGGCCCATGAAAAGCGTAATAAATCTTTTAAATAATCCTTTCTTAAAAAATCCGTCTGGCGCATCAAAATCCCCTTCCATCCCTTTTATTTTGACATATCCTAAGATTGGAAGCAAACAAATTTTATAAAGTGTCCCTTTGTTAGATTCTTCCATCTCCAAAGGTTCGGGTTTAAATTTTTCATCTTTCTCTTTACTCTTCTGTAATTGTTGTTCTTTCACAAACAATTTATCTTTTTTATCCCAGATAAAAACTGCTCTCTCTCCTTTTCTTTTTTGAACTATCGTGGGACCAAAGCCGATACTAAACTCTTCAACTCCGATTCCAGACAGCTTTGCTGCAATAAAATGCCCCGTTTCATGCACAAGGGCAAGGAAGCCAATAATTATTATCCCATAAATAATTGTTAAAATTGTTGTCATGTTTTTCTCCTTACAAATTCTCTTGCTTTAGATGAAGCACTCTTATAAAAGAACTCAATAGCCTCATATGAATTGACTTCTGTATATTCAAAGACATCGATAATTTTCTTTAAATAATCATTTATTTCATTAAAACCAATCAAACCTCCAAGAAAGGCACCAACAAGAACTTCATCGGCAGCAACAGCTATAGGCAAAAAATTGCCACCTTTTTTTCCGTATTCAAGCACAGTCGAAAACGCTTTAAACTTATTGATATCAACTCTTTCAAAAGATAACTTACCAATATCTTCAAGATGAAGCTTTGAAAATTCATTATAAATGCGCTCTGGATAGGTAATAGCATACTGCAAAGGAAAAAGCATTTTAGGAACACTCAGTACCGCCTTTAACATACCATCAGAAAATTCAACAAGTGAATGAACCACGCTTTCCTTATGAACCAAAACATTTATTTTACTGTAGGGTATGCCAAATAAAAAATGAGACTCGATAACTTCAAACGCTTTATTTACCATTGTGGCTGAATCAATGGTAATCTTATTGCCCATTACCCAATTGGGATGCTTCAACGCTAATTCAGGACTGATATTATCCAAGGTATCGTAAGCGTAATCAATAAAGGGCCCTCCCGAAGCTGTCAAAATAATCCTATTGATAGAATTTAATGCTTCTCCAAGAAGTGCTTGAAAAACAGCTGACGCTTCACTGTCAACCGGAAGGATATATTTCCTGGTGTTCGCATTAAAAACCAGATCACCACCAGCGATAATTGATTCTTTGTTAGCAATAGCAGTCATTAGACCATTGGAAACATTATTAATAATGGAAGGTAGTGAGTTTATCCCTGACGCAAGAAAAAGGGTTAAATCGGGCTTTAAATCTTCAAGAACATTAACAAGGTCACTCTGTACATCAAAAATATAAGCTCCTTCAATGCCTTTCTTTAACTTAGGTAAAACTTCTTTAGAAGCCCCCAGGTATCTCGTATTAAATTTTTTTGCCTGTTCAACGAGGAGGTTTTCGTTATTGAATCCGGTTATTCCAAGTATTTTATATTCATCGCCAAGAGATTCAATAACCTCAATCGCCTCTCTCCCGAGAGCGCCCGTCGAACCGACTATAAAGATATTTTTCATTTTATTCCTTTGTAATTATTTCTCTTCTCAAATAATTATATTCCACCGAATTTTCTGTTTCTTTCACCAAATTTTTTGAGTATAGACAAATATTCTTCTTCTGTAAAATCAGGCCAGAGTGTTTCTGTAAAAAAAAGCTCAGAATAAGCTGATTGATACAGTAAAAAATTGCTGAGCCTCATCTCCCCACTAGTCCTAATAATCAAATCAGGGTCAGGAATTCCAGTCGTATATAAGAATGAGGAAAAATTTTCCTCATTAACCTCTTTTTTGGATTCACAAATCAGTCGCACTGCATCTAAAATCTCTCTTCTGCTTCCGTAGTTTAAGGCGATATTGAGAAGCATCTTTTCACCTTTCTTGGTTTCATTTTCGGCAAGTTGGAGAGACTTTCTCAAAAAAGCTGGCAATCCTGACATATCTCCTATGAAGTTTAGTCTAACTGATTGCTCTTTTAATTCAGGAATGTAACTATCTACAGATTCAACAAAAAGATTGAAAAGAAAATTAACCTCTCTTTCACCACGTCTCCAGTTTTCAGTTGAAAAAGCAAAAAGAGTTAGAAACCTTACCCCAAAAACAGCAGAAGCCTTTGTAATGTTTCTTACAACCCTTACTCCCTCTTTATGTCCTTCTGTTCGAGGGAGATGTCTCTTTTCAGCCCATCTCCCGTTCCCATCCATAATTATTGCCACATGAAAAGGAACGAAAGAACTAGACTTCGTCAAACTTCGAGAATCCCCTTTTCTTTTTTTTCGAGATGAGAATCAATGTCCTTGATATGTTTCTCTGTCAGTCTTTGGACTTCATCTTGTAATCTGAATTTATCGTCCTCGGAAATTTCTTTATTCTTCTCCATTGTTTTGATTTTCTCAACAGCATTTCTCCGTATGGACCTAATCTCTTCTCTAAATTCTTCAGCAAGTTTACGGGCTTGCTGTGCAATTTTTTTCCTCTCTTCAAAGTCTAATTTCGGAAAAGGAAGAGTAAGCACAGAGCCGTCATTTTGGGGAGTAACTCCAAGATTGGCCTTAAGTATTGCCCGCTCAACTTCCTTAAGCAAGGATTTATCCCATGGTTCAACAATAAGAACTCTTGCCTTTGATGCAATAACCGTTGCTACTTGTTTAAGAGGCATACTTGTTCCATAAGCTTCAACGTGAACAGAGTCCAGCAGTTCGGGAGTAATACGATCAGCCATGATTTTAGAAAAATCACGCTCAAGTGCTTCAATTGCGCGTTTCATAAGATCTTCTACTTCTTTGAAAAGATTCTTCTCTAATTCCATGTAATCCCTCCTTTTAATTTTCTGTAACCGCGGAGGCGGTTATGATTGTTCCAATTTCTCCATTAAGCACTGCTCTAATGAGATTATTCTTACCCTTCATATTAAAAAGAATAATAGGCATTTTATAATCTCTGCAAAGGGAAACTGCAGTTGAATCCATAGCTTTAAGGTCTCTCGCAAGGAACTCAGTATAATTGATTGATATATATTTTCTAGCATCTTTATTCTTCTCGGGATCCTCAGAGTAAATAGCGTCAACTTTAGTTGCCTTAAATAAAGCATCAGCCTTGACTTCAATTGCACGCAACGCTGCAGTTGTATCTGTCGTAAAGAATGGCAATCCAGTTCCACCAGCAAAAATTACTAAACGGTCTTTGCTAAAATGAGAAAGCGCCTTCGTCAAAATGTATGGCTCTGCAACCTGGTTTAGATTGAGTGACGACATTACCCTTGCATCAATTCCTTTGGGAATTAAAAAGCTTTGAAGAGATAGAGCATTAATAACCGTTGCAAGCATTCCCATATAATCGGCTGTTGCTCTATCTATGCCAAGCGTTTCCCCCTCTGCACCTCTGAGGATATTGCCACCACCAAGAACTATACCAATTTGAACACCACTTTTTTTTATAAAGATGATCTGCTCTACGAGATCGTTCAAAAGGTCGATATCAAGACCGTACTCCTTTTTGCCTAAAAGAGCTTCTCCGCTAAGTTTAAGTATTATGCGTCTATATTTAGGCAAAACTATTCACCTACCTTAAATCTCGAAAATCTTCTAACAGAAATATTTTCACCAAACTTTGCGATGTGCTCCTTAATAAGCTCTTCTATAATTATGCTTTCATTTTTAAGGTAAGGTAACTCCAAGAGGCAGTGATCCTTGAAATAAGTCTCAATTTTGCCCAGGACAATTTTTTCGATCACGTTCGCAGGTTTTTTATCTTCCTTAAGCTGCTTGATATAAATTTCCTTCTCTCGAATGATGGTTTCTTCTTCAACATCTTCTCTCGAAACGTAATCAGGGCTTGAAGCTGCTATCTGTAGTGCAATATCATTAGCGAGTGACTTAAACTCATCAGTCCGTGCAACAAAGTCAGTTTCACAATCTACTTCCACGAGTACTCCAAGCTGATTGCCAGGGTGGATGTACACAGCAACAATGCCTTGCTTTGTCGCTCTACCAGATTTTTTAACTGCTTTAGCAATTCCTTTCTCTCTCAAAATCTCAATAGCTTTTTCGATATCGCCATTTGAGTCGGCAAGGGCTTTATTGCAGTCTGAAATACCTGCCCCAGTCCTAGCCCTAAGCTCTTTCACAAGTTCCAAATTCATCTTTTCACCTCAAAATTAATCTTTTCCAAATTCTTGAAAATCTTCAAGAATCAACTCTTCTTTTAAAACTTCCCCTTGGCTTTTTTTAAGCTCTTCTTCAGCAGCCTTATCTTCTCCCGTTTTTCCTTCTCTTCCTTCTATAACAGCATTTGCAATAAGGGAAGTAAACATACGCAAAGACCTAATAGCATCATCATTACCTGGAATTGGAAAATCAATTTCTTCAGGATTTGAATTTGAGTCAACGACAGCTATGATTGGAATATTAAGCTTCTTAGCTTCAAGAATTGCACTTCTTTCCTTGTGTGTATCTGTTACAAACACGGCTGCAGGTAAAGAAGCCATTTCTTTAAGACCACCAAATAGTTTTCTTAATTTCGTTAATTCTCTCTGAAGACCTACTCTCTCTTTTACTGAGATAGTTTCAAAATAGCCCTCGCTCTCAAGTTTTTCAAGCTCTTTAAGCCTGCTAATACTCTTTCTCACGGTGCCAAAGTTAGTTAATAGACCGCCAACCCAGCGCTCGCTAACATAAAGCATGCCACATCTCTCTGCCTCTTCTTTGACAATATCGTGAGAAGCTTTCTTCGTTCCAACAAAAATTACTTTGCTGCCCTCTTTAGAAAGGTTTACAATAAAATTGTAAGCTTCCTCGACCTTTTGAGTTGTAATCCGCAAATCGAAAATATGAATGCCATTCCTTTCTGTAAATATGTACTCCTTCATCCTGGGATCCCATCTCTTAGACTGATGCCCAAAATGCACACCTGCCTCAAGCAGTTCCTTCATTGAAACTACAGCCATCTTTAAAACCTCCTATTAGTTTTTCCTCCCCTCTCTCATCTTTCTACGGGGGCACATTGTGCACTTCCCTGAAATCCAGAGGGTGTGTAATCGCAATATATTGTAAAGAAATATCATAAAAAATCAAGAAGATTTATAGAATTCTTCAGACGATGCCTCTTTATATTCTTTTTTAATAGTTTCGATGAGTTCTTTTACTGAAATTATATTTTTTACACGGTATGCATTTGCACCAACAAAAACAAAACCACTCTCAAGAAATCCTTTCTTGGCATTGGTTAACGCAAGTGCAATACAATAAGGAGAATTAGCATAATCACACGGCTTTAAACACTTCCAGGGGCAATTGATCGGTTTTTTAATTCCTTGGTTTACGTCATCCAAGAATTTATTCCTGATTGCTCGCCCTGGCATTCCAACAGGACTATCAATTATGATAATATCTTCTTTTTTGCTTTTTACATAAGCTTCTTTAAATTCCATTGAAGCATCGCACTCATAAGTCCCTACAAACCTTGTCGCCATCTGAACTCCACTTGCTCCCAGCTGAAGAAAACTGTAAATGTCGGCTCCAGTAAATATACCACCTGCAGCAATTACAGGAATGCTTTTCCCGTAACGTTGCTCATAAATTTTCATGACAGAAATAACATCGAGAATTATTCTTTCTAAAGCATAATCATTGTCATTGATTTGTTCCTTTTTAAATCCAAGATGCCCACCAGCCATCGGGCCCTCAACGACTACTGCATCTGGTATTAAATCATAATGCTTCGCCCAATATCTGAAGATAAGTTCCGCAGCTCTTCCCGAGGAAACGATAGGAACAAATTTTGTGCGATTCTTCCCAATCTTATTCTGCAAAATTTTTTCTGGCATCTTAAGGGGAAGCCCTGCGCCTGAAATAATGAGATCGGCACCCTCCTCCACTGAAATACTTACATGATCATCATAATCTGAAAGAGCTACCATTATGTTTACACCGATGATGCCTTTCGTCTCTCTGGCTTTTCTTATTTCCTTTCTAAGGGCTCTTGCGTTTGCCTCTCTAAAATCTTTAGCAAAGTCCGGCTCTAACATACCAATTCCTGCGGAAGAAATAACTCCAATAGCTCCTTCCTTTGCAACTGCTGACGCTAAACCTGATAGAGAAATGCCTACACCCATACCACCCTGAATGATTGGTACACGGGCTTCTAAATCACCTATCTTTAGAAGTGGCATTTCGCTCATATATTGACTCCCAAAAATAATTTTTTACCTTGCTTGTAATCGACGGTGTAAAATATACTCATTTCAATATTCTCCTTTATTTATGTGTTTTACTGATACCCATTACTTAACCAAATCACCAAATTAAATCATATAAAAAACTGCACGGGATAAATATTTTATTGCATACTTCTATTCTCAAGAACTCAATAAACACTCTTTGCGAAGACGGAATAACACGAATAAAGAGACTCATTGTATTTTTTAAAAATTAATTTATGTGAGCATCCCCATCACAATTCGCACGTGCATTTCAACACCAATAGGCAAAACATCTTCGTCAAAGTCAAAGTATGCTGAGTGATGCGGTTTGTCAAGCCCTTTTTCATTGTTCATAGACCCCAACCAGAAGAAAGCACCAGGAACCTTTTCAAGAAAATAAGACATGTCTTCACCACCCATAGAAATTGGCGCATCTATCACATTTTCTTTTCCTACTGCCTCTTTAGCAATTTTTTTTACGTATTCCGCGGAATCACTATTGTTAATAAGGGGAGGGTACCCAAAGGAGTAATTGACATCTGCATCTCCACCAAAAGCTCTTGCAGTATTTTTTGCTATTCTTTCGATTCGCCCTGACATCGATTGAGCTGTAAGTTTGTTAATAGTCCTAACGGTTCCTTCAAGATAAGCAACTTCAGGTATAACGTTAAAAACATCCCCGGAAGCAATTTTCCCAACTGTTACAACGACTGAATCTATTGGGTCAATTTCTCTTGAAACAATACTTTGCAATGAAACAACAATTTGAGATGCAATAAGAACTGGGTCAACTGATTTATGGGGGTAAGCGCCGTGACCACCTTTACCAAAGATTTTAATAATAAAGCTGTCAGACTCTGCCATAAAAATACCATCTCTAAGTACAATAGTACCTTTGTTGAAGAAGTTTCCAAGATGCAAACCAAAAGCTCTATCAACATGAGGACTATCAAGAACCCCCTCCTCTATCATCTTGATTGCTCCACCTGGGTCGTGCTCTTCAGAAGGTTGGAAAGCAAATTTTGCATTACCATTTAAAGTTTCTTTATGACGCGAGAGTACTTTAGCAGCAACAAGAAGCATTGCCGTATGGCCATCGTGTCCACAAGCATGCATAATACCCTCGTTTCTTGATTTATATTGAACATCATTCATTTCTTTAATAGGCAACGCATCCATATCGGCTCTTAAAAGTATTGTCTTTCCTTCGTTTTTACCTCTTAGGAGCCCGACAACACCAGTTTTTGCGATTCCAGACTGAACTTCGAGCCCAAGGTTCTTGAGATAACTTGCTACGAGAGAAGAAGTACGTCTTTCCTCGAAACCAAGCTCGGGATGCATATGTATATCTCTTCTTAAGTTAATCACTTCGTCTTTTAAAGCCAAAATTTCTTCTTTAATCTCTTCCATTGTCTCCATCCTCAAATAAAGAATTTAAAAGCCTGAATTATTAACTTTCACTTTTTTTTTAATGCTATACCTAAAAATTCATTATGAACAAATTCTTACTCTTCATTCTGCGTATCTTCATTGGCAATACTATACTGCCTGAGTTTATTGAATAGCGATTTTCTCGAAATTCCGAGAATCTTCGCTGCTTTTGTCTTGTTGCCTTCGCATTCATTTAAAACTTTAATTATTGTCTCTTTTTCAACTCTTGCAATAAGCTCGGGCAGAGAAACTATTCCTCCATTTTCATTTAGCTTCTTACTTTGGCTTTCCTGGTTATCTGAGATGACTTTGCTATGATTATTTACCGCAACGAGTTCTTTTGGGAGGTAATCAATCGTAATCATCGATGAAGAAGTCACTATCACGCCTCTTGCAATTGCATTTTCAAGCTCACGCACATTCCCCGGCCAATCATACTTTAAAAAAAGGTCGTTCACTTCAGGAGAAACTCCTCTGATCTCCTTACCATATTTTTTAGCATACTTAGAAGTAAAATAAGCTACAAGCAATGTTATATCGTCTTTTCTTTCTCTTAGAGGGGGTATTGTTATAGTAACTACGTTTAATCTATAAAACAGGTCTTCCCTGAATAATCCATCTTTTACAAGACTTTCAAGGTTCCTGTTGGTTGCAGCAAGTACTCTCGCATTAGATAAAAGGGTTTCGTTACCACCAACCCTATTAAATGTCTTGTCCTGTAGCACTCTAAGGAGTTTTGCCTGCAGACTGAGGCTCATGTCTCCAATTTCATCCAGAAAGATTGTTCCATTTGAAGCTTGTTCAAACTTTCCAAGGTGTCTCGACACAGCATCAGTAAAGGAACCCCTTTCGTGACCAAAGAGCTCTGACTCAAGGAGAGATTCAGGGATTGCAGCGCAATTTACGACAACCAAAGGGTTGTTCTTCTTCCCACTGTGGTTGTGAACAGCTTTAGCTACAAGCTCTTTGCCAGTTCCACTTTCCCCCATGATTAAAACTGTTGCGTCAGAATCAGCTATTCTTCCTATCTCTTTATACACTTCTTGCATAGATGAAGAATCACCTATTATTTCATCAGCCGTGTACTTGAAAGCGCTCCTATTCAACTGAGCACTCTGTGTTACCTCTTTCAGATCAATAGCCTTCTTAACTTTTATTTTAAGCTCATCAATATCAAATGGTTTAGTAAGGTAGTCATATGCACCTTTCTTCATTGCCTTTATCGCAATATCGGAGCTTCCATACGCAGTAAGAAAGATAACCGGCAGATCTGGAGAAAAGTCTTTTATTTTTAAAAAAGCTTCCATTCCATCAAGAACAGGCATTCTCACGTCAAGCAGAGCACAATCAAATTGATGATTTTTGACAGCCTGCACAGCTTTTTCACCGTTATTAACGACTTCAACAAAAAAATCCTCTCCCTCAAGTATTTCTTTAAGCAGCACGCGTACGTTTTCTTCATCGTCTGCAACGAGAATATTATATTTTGTTAATTTCAATTCATTCACCTCTTGGTAAAGTAACTAAAAATTTCGTACCTTCTCCTTTTTTACTTACTACTTCTATTTTCCCGCTATGCTCGTTAACAACACGATCAACGATAGCTAACCCAAGACCCGTACCTTCTGGTTTTGTAGTATAAAAAGGGATAAAAAGATTTTTAATTTCTTCCTCCGTTAAACCAATGCCAGTATCAGTGACGCTTATATGAACAAAACCGCTTTCTTCTTCACAAGCTACCTTAATATTCCCTGACTTACCCATTGCCTGAACTCCGTTTATAAAAAGGTTTAAGAATAGCTCTTCAAGCTTCTTGTCGTCAGCATTTATTTCGACATCAGTACAGTTGTTAACAAACAAAATGTCTGTGTTATTTGCATACTGCTTAGCAAGCTCAATAATATGATCAAAAAATGCTCTCAGGTTGACATGAGTTTTCTTTAACTCTGTCGGCTTTCCATATCTTAAAAGATCATTTACAACGCGTTCAAGACGTTCAGTTTCAGTTAATATTGGCTTAACGTAGCGCTCTTCATCGCTCCCTTGAAGTTTTTTAGTGAGAATCTGCGCAAATCCTTTAATTGAAGTTAGAGGATTTCTTACCTCGTGCACAACTCCAGCTGTGAACAATCCAAGATTTCTGAGGAATTCTGTTCGTTGCATCTCATCTATGCTCTTCTTAAGGTTAGTTGCCATACTGTTTACTGAAACAGCAATATCTCCGATCTCTCCACCATATTTGGGGAATCTGAAATCAAGATCGCTTTCGAGCTTCTTAAGACCTCTTCTTATAAGAATAATTTTAAAAGTAAAAAAGGAAATAATTAAGAAAACGACAAATACTAAAGCAAGCATGCTATATAGAGTAATACGGTTAATGTTTTCGCGCATTTCCTCGATTGGTTTTATAATTACTGAGTAAGGCTCGTCTACAAAAACATATCCAGTTTCATTATCGATGGTTTTAATGGCACTAACCAACGTAACCTTCTTATCCAACCTATAGGCAGAGTTTCCCTTATACACAATTGAAGGATTAACAGAAGGAATGTAATACCCGAATTCAAGTTCTGGAAAATTTGCAACAAATGTACTAAAATAATCCTCAAATACTGGTTTCAGAAATAGATTAATATACAAACGTTTCTCGCTTTCTTTCATTTCAGCATAGTTTCTTGAAATATACTCGCCAGAATACATTTTGTTAAAGCGCTCAGAAACCTGTGAGCTTATAACAGAAAGCCTTTCTGATTCGATTTCAATAGTGTTTAACTGCACATTTTTCAAAACTACCGCCGTTATAAAAGCGATATTTAATACAACGAATATAATAAGAACCGCAGTTAGTTGAAATCTCATAGACTCAAAAAATCTCTTCATATTAAACTGACACTTCCTCTATAATTCTGTATAAATCATAATTAATTTGTTTTTCATTGTGTACGGCGTCATTAAGAGTAACGTGAGTTATTTTATTATCTTTAATACCAATAACTTTACCAGCCCTTCCCCCTATAAGCTCGTTCATTGCTTCCTCCGCAAATAGTGTTGCTATTATCCTGTCAAATCTACTTGGAGAACCACCTCTTTGGATATAACCCAAAACCGAAATTCTAATTTCTAAATCTATGCGGCTCTTTATCATCTGCTCGAGATTCTGAGCATGAACAGCACCTTCAGCACACACGATCATATGATGCATCTTTTTTTTAGCGACACCGCTTTTAATATTTTCAATTATCTTTTCAATATCAAATTTTACCTCTGGAACAAGGACAATATCAGCACCAGAAGCAAGTCCTGCATCAAGTGCTATAAACCCCTTGTCACGCCCCATTACTTCTATTATGAAAGAACGTGCATGAGAAGTTGCGGTATCACGAATCTTGTCTATAGCCTGAACTGCAGTATTGACAGCGGTATCAAAGCCAATCGTATAATCAGTGCCCCATATGTCGTTGTCTATGGTAGAGGCAACGCCCATCGTTGGAAATCCTTTGCAATGAAGTGAGAGACTACCTGTCTGAGAACCATTACCTCCAATAACTATTAGCCCTTCGACTCCTTCTTTTTTTAAATTATCGATAGCCATATATTGATAACTGTCTTCTTTGAAATCTTCGTCTCTACTTGTCATTAACATTGTGCCTCCCTTTTCAAGAAGACCACTTACATCTCTAGGAAGTAAAAGTCGAAAATTTTTGTCGCGAAGTCCTTTGAAACCATAGTAGACTCCTATAACTTCAATTCCTCTTGCGTTACCTATCCTCACAACACTCCTTACGGCGGCATTCATGCCTGGAGCGTCTCCTCCAGAAGTTAGTACAGCAACTCTTTTCATGCTTTTAACACCTCTAAAAGTTCAAGCCAATCACTTGAAACAAGTTTTAAACGCCCAACTGCATCTTCAAGAGGCACAGAAATAATTTTGTTACCAGCAAGGGCGGCCATCCTACCAAATTCACCTTTGTGGATCATTTCAACAGCTTTTACGCCAGCCCTCAATGCAAGAATCCTATCAAAAACAGTTGGGGGACCTCCTCTTTGAATATGCCCTATTACGGCGCTTCTAACTGAAATTCCAGTGTTCTTCTCGATCAATTCTCCAACAAACTGGCAAACACCCTTCCTTTGAAGTAGTGCATGGCCAAACTGGTCTATTTCTCTCTCCTCACTATTTCCAAGAGCTATTCCTTCTGAAACCACAACCAAAGCGTAGCCTTTTCTGTTATACGTTTTCTTTAAATAGACAAACATCTTTTCGAAATCAGGTTTTTCTTCAGGGACAAGCGTCCAATCAGCCCCGCCTGCAATACCTGTATACAGTGCAACCCAACCTGCTTCCCTCCCCATCACTTCCAGAACTATTATTCTTTTGTGAGAGCGTGCAGTATCTCTAAGTCTTTCGAGAGCATCCACTGCAACTTCAACAGAAGTATCAAATCCAAAGGTAAAATCTGTACCTGAAAGGTCATTATCCATTGTTTTCGGAACACCTACAACGGGGATATTTAACTTCGACAGCCTCATCGCAACGCCAAGGGTATCATCTCCACCAATTGCAACAAGAGCATCTATTTTCAACTTTTTTAGATTTCCGATCACCCTTTCAACGCCTCCCTCTATTTTAAAAGGGTTAGTTCTTGACGTGAAAAGGATTGTTCCGCCAACATTAATAATATCCTCTACATCTCCTAATGACAGGTTTCTTGATTTACCCTCAATTAATCCTTTCCATCCTTCTTCAATTCCAACAATTTCGTCACCATAGGAAAGCGCTTTATATACAACACCCTTAATGGCAGGGTTAATGCCCGGACAATCACCACCGCCAGTAAGTATTCCTATTCTCATAAGTCAACCTCCTCGTAAAAGCAATATCGTTTTTTCTAACACAAAGTCAACGGCATTCTCTCTAATGACTTCTCTTTTTCCCTTAAATGTAGCCATGAAAGTTGAGCAATTTCCACGAGTCGCAATTCCCACATAAACAAGCCCAACAGGTTTACCTTCAATAGTATCCGGCCCAGCTATTCCAGTTATTGCGATGCCTACTTCAGATTTAAAGAGATCTCGAACGTTCCAAGCAAGTGCTTCCACAATTTCACGGCTTACAGTCCCGTATTTATCAATCAACTCCTTTGGGACTCCCAATAAAGCCTCCTTAGCAAACCTACTATAAGCAACGACTCCTCCAAGAAAATAAACAGAGCTACCACTAACATCAGTTATGCGTTTACTCAGCAGTCCCCCAGTAATTGATTCAGCAACAGCCAAAGTTAATCTTAATTCTTTAAGAATTTTTGACAACTTTACTTCTTCGTAACTTGCAATCTTTCTCAGCAAGTTTATTTCTTCTGTTCCCATTGTGTAAATTTTACACAATTTAAAAAATTATGCAAGATTACGAATTGCATCACCAAAAATCGTAATCTCTTGTTATGGTCGTATTAGTGGTTCAATGAAATCGAATCTTTGCCTCTCATAAAAAGCTTTTTGCTCCTCTGGAGTCAGCAATTCTTTCAGAGGTTCCTTCTTTTACTCATCGCTTTATGATTCTATAAAGAATTTATGAATAGTATCTCTTATATGTCGTAACTTTTTCATATGAAAT
>JAIMJY010000102.1 GCA_020692945.1 Caldisericum sp.
CGATGTCATATTTAATTGCAAAAATAATTTTCGTTTTTGTTATCTATTCCAATTTTTGAGGAAACCACATAGTATAACCCGGAGAAAGATCCATTCCGGCTGCTTTATTTAAATCTACTTTTCTTCTATCATCAAGATTTACTATCCAGGTTGAGGAATCATGCAACAAAATTTCCTTTCCTGTAGGAGAAAACGACGAATCTGATATCCAGATACCTCTTGTTTCTCCCATAAGATTTTTCTTGTCGGTTCCGTCTGGGTTCATTATCCATAGAGAACGTTCATCCGATGATGATGCAACTAAAAATGCAATCCTGTTACCGTCAGAAGAAATAGAAAAATAAATAGAATTTTCGTTTATATCTTCTGCAAGATTCTTTTTGCCGGTTCCTTCAATATTTTCTACCCAAAGATACCAGGAGGAATAGCCAGGTTCCGGTTTAGTTTCCTCTGTTACAAAATAAACTTTGCTCCCATCGGGAGAAAATCGGGCTTCATACACTTCTGTATTTGCGTCTCCGGCTATTTTCTTATTGTTGTTCCCATCCGAGTCCATTATCCAGAGAGATTTACCCTCTGAATTTGCAGCAATGAACAGAATTTCTTCTCCATTTGAAGAAAATGAGATGTTCCATATATACCCCTTAGCTGTCACTCCTAAGTTTTTCTTATTGTTTCCATACGAGTCCATTATCCAGAAGGAATAAGAATCTAATGATTCAATTTTTTGAAGAGTCTTAGTCGGTGCAGTTTCATTAATTAAGAGCAGGATCTTCCTTCCATCCGGAGAAAAAGAAACGCCTTCAGCACTTTCGTTTGTTCCATCAATCAGCTTCTTTCTATTGCTTCCGTCCAGGTTCATCATCCAGAGGGAATAAATAGTTAAAGAAGTCTCGGAAGATTCAATATTTTTATTGATAGCTGTTCTAAACAGAATCTTTTGCCCATCCTTAGAAAAGTAAGCATCTGCAAATCCATCATCTATCGTGTCAATCAGCTTCTCTCTATTGCTTCCATCCGAGTCCATTATCCAGAGAGAAGTTGCTTGAAACTTGTAGAAAGGGCGATAACTAAATAGAATTTTCTTTCCGTCCGGGGAAAAAGGATAAACCTGAACTTCTCCATCCATACTTTCTCCCAGCTCTTTTATTTCTTTTCCATCGGCGCTAATCCTGTAAATAGCACCATTAGATACGGTAAGAAGATATTCTTTTGGTTGGGATCCTCGTGACGTAAAATAAGTTAATCCAATTGCAGAAATTCCCACTACCACCACCAGAATGCCAATTAAAACTTTTTTATTCATAGCTACTCCTTTACGGTACCATATCACAAGCCTTGTAAAACTCTATTGTATCATCAGTAATAATAACCCGAACCCAATCAGATTTAATTGTATTTACAGCAATGTAGAACTGTTCATCTATTATTTTCCATTTAGGTCCGTTTTTGAGGAATGTATCACCACCTAAAGGAACAAAATTCCCATTTTTATTGAGTTTAAAGGGAATACCATTTGCATTAATAAGTAGCTCTCCAAGACTATTCACGGTGATGCCAACATCTGTGAGATTTAAAGGAAAATCAATTTTAGTAAAATGCTTGCCGTAATCTTCAGATTTATAGATACCTTTACCATAGGAATAAATGTATATCTTATTGGGACTTGTAGGGTCTACAGCGATTGTTTCACGCCCAAAAAACCCAAATATTCCAAGTTTTTCCCAGCTTTCACCGGCATCTTTAGAAACAAAAAGTGTATTTTCAGTCCCTGCATAGATAGTGTTAGGATTTGCCGGGTCAAATACAATACAATTAGGAATGTTCCATTCAGGAGGTTGATTTTTAACAAGACTTATCTTCTTCCATGTTTTGCCCTGATCTTCTGATTTGTAAAGTCCGTAGTTTGCCCCTGCAATTATGAAATTTGAATCTTTGGGATTTATTGCAATACATTGTATAGCTCCTGAATCAGAAGCAATGATATAATTCCACTTTTCGCCACCATCGTCAGATTTGAGTAATCCTTTCCATGTTGCTAAATATATTTTATTTGAGTCTGCTGAGTCAACCAGAATCTGGGTAACGTAATCGAGAGCAAGATCGATCTTAATACTGGTAAGCTTCTCAAAATGAATCCCATAATCAGTTGACTTGAATATACTGTCAGCTGAACCTGTATTCCACCCGTACAGGACATTTGGTTTGCTAGGATCAACTGCAATCGTATCAAATCTCAAGCCAAGCATTTCCCAGTGTTCCCCCGAATCCTTTGAAACGAAAATATCAGTATAAATAACAGAGGGGTCTTTTAGGGGAGTAACAATGTTGTTATTCCTGCTTGAGGAATCAGAATAATATATTTCATTAATGCTAAGCCCGAACGAACCATCAGGCATATACACATCGCCATCTTGAACCTTTACTTTTACATTACTTTTAATTCCAGGAATAGAGGATTCAATCAGTTGACCGCCTTTTGAAAAGCGTATAAAATCATATCCCCATATTAAAACATCCGCATACATTCTCACTTTTGCGGGTTTTCCATTTACAAAAACTTCAGGGCAGCATGCATTACTCTCTCCTTTAACTGAAACTTTAAATGTTACGATACTATTTTTGTCAGTCTTTAAATCACAAACACCCAGAGATTTATTCTTTATGGGATTTCCTTTTGTATCAGTTATGAGAAGCTTTACTGTAACTTCTTTTCCATTTGGCACAGCAATTGCATTTTTAACATTATAATCTGGGAAAATTTCTTCTAACACAGGAGTCCCTAGAAGAATTTTTGCTTTGTAGCATACTTCAAATGAATATTTGTGCTCTCCGTTTGAGATAATTTCGTAATCACCTACTTCATCAAATGTTACAACTTTTGAAAATTTCCTCTCGCCTTTTGATGCTTTTTCTGTATCAAAATGAACTTTTTTACCGCTAGGAAATACAAAATCAAACGAGTCTAATGTAGTTAAACCACTTATCGTAAGTGCTTCTCCATAAAATATGTTTGAATATGCAATGGCAGCAGCAGAACAGCAAGCAAAATGTGGGACAGAATCAAAAAGAATGGGGCCTTCTGTTAAATGCCTTTCGTCTTGAGGAACTTCAACAAGGGTTACAAAAATATCCTTTGAGTCTTTATCTACGGTTACATCTTTTTTCACGAAATCATAATAACCCTCTTTTCTGAAAGTAATAAAGTGCGTTCCAAAGGTAAATTTGTACTCAACAGGTGTTTCTACAGGAGCATCGTTATCAATAAACACGGTTGCACCCTGAGGGTCAGAGTCAATCTTAACAATCTTTGCTTGCTCCCTCTCAATCTTTGCTTGCTCATTCTTACACCCTGTAAAACTCATCAAAAGTGTAATTAAAATTACTACAACAATGATTTTTTTCGTAAAATCATCCCCTTTTGCTTATATTTTATCACTTTTGTAATTAAACACTATATTAAAGAATCTTCAGAATGCTTTAAGAGGGTTATTCTCAAAAATCTGCTCAACTTCTTCAAACCCTGGTAAGAATGCATAATTGTAGCGTGCAGGAAGTGCAAATACA
>JAIMJY010000014.1 GCA_020692945.1 Caldisericum sp.
CTGCTTCAAGCATTTTTTCCTCCTTCCCATATTTCCCACATTCCAAACCCTTCAGAATTTTTGCTGCCGAGCCCCGTATCATAGGCTACCATCATAAGCTCAGTACTACCTGAAAGCTCGTATACACCAGTATAGCCTTCTATAGGTGTATTTCCGAATATAATAATTGAGCGATTCTTCAAAGCAGAAAAGTGGACAGGAGATATTTTTATTTTGAGACTGTCTGAGGAGAACGATGAAAGGATGCTAAATTTTTTCTTTAAGTTGCTTTCAACAAGCATTGAAAATGGGTCTTCGGTAGGTTTGTAGTAATGGGTAAAAGGCTTTTCATCTTTTACAAATGTAGAGTAGACCGTAATTGGAGATAGAGCTTTAATTTTAATCTGCTCATGCATAACAGGCATTCGCATGATATCAAGCTGTGATAAATAAATTTTATTTGCATTGAGGTTAAAGCCCAGCCCTTTGAAAGAATGATTGCCAAAATCTTCGATTATATCTTCCTTTGGAGAAGAAAAATAGAAAGAAATACTTTTACCAAAATGGAGACGACTTTTATCGTATGTTATCATTCCTTTTTCAAGGATACGAGAAAAGTTAAAAAGCTTAAAATGACGTTTTTCGTAAGTAAAGCCTTCATCGTGCAGATACTGCGCAAGACTTTTAGAAAAAATACTATAAATGAGTCCCTGTATGGCTTCATTGTAATGCACAGGAAGGAATATGTCCCCACTCAAAGATTCAAAAGCGAGTTTTAATCTAATATTCGGCCTCCTAAACCACAACTACAACTATTATAGCAATAATGCAAATTTTTAGAAATCAAAATTCTTCTGCTACACAAAAACTTTTTAAAAATCCACAATAATTTAAGACAAATGTGATAATAAGCAATACGCCTAAACCTTGACTAAATGGATTGAGCGAAATATTTCCATCCTAATCTAAACGATTCAGGGACAAAAGATGAGATTGCTCCATCAGGCTTTGTTCCCCGCTTGCTTGCGCAAGGAAAAGAAGCACATCTGCAATTCCATCTTGCTTTTTTAAGAATCTTTTTTGCAAGAGATTAAAGAAAGAATTGCAAAAAATGTTTAATTTTAACAAAGTATCTAACAGAAATATAACAGTACTGAAAAGACATTCTAAGGCAGCAGCATCGTATGTATCGTAACTTATTCAGGATTTGTATGGTTCCGCAAGATAAGCTTACTTAAGTAGAAATAAATCAACGAAACACATCAAATCATTTTAGATTACCAACGGAACACAGAGAACTTTGAGCAACAAAAGCATAATTATTTATTAGTTTCAAGTTTTGGAAATTTATTCTATAGACGTTGCTCAAAATAATGTTCTTTACTATTCAGAATTTTCCTTACTTCTTAGGGCAACTATATTCCGTCCGATAAGAAACGTTGGAGTTGCAATAATTACACCCAAAGCCCCAAAAAGTGCTCCACCGACCGCTATCATAAGGATTATGATCACCGGGGTGATTTTGAGCTTTCCACCAACTAAATGTGGAGTGACTAAACTATTTTGAGCTAATTCAATCGCTGAGAAAATTAGTGCAAAAGCAAAAAAAGAACCCACTGAAGTAGTAAGGGAAAGCACTGAACCTACAATAAAAACTGTCGTTGGACCAATATAAGGGAGCATTTCAAGAGATGCATCTAGCACTCCAATGAGAACAGCGTATTTTATGCCTGCAAGAGAACTTAAAGAACCCATTAATAATCCCGTAAAAATCGCGATAAAAACGAGAGTAGAAAAATAAGCCCTAATTTCACTATTTGTTTTCTCAAAAAAACTTCTCCATGATTTTCTTATCTTAGGATGAATCCTTTTAAGAGTAATTCTGTATAAGATTGGCGAATCTTTCATAAAGAAAAACGAAAGGAGCAACGAAAGAACCGTTGCCGGAAACACTGAAAATTTGTTGACGGCAAAAGAAAACATTTTTTCTAAAATTGTGCCTGCTTGTGCCTGCAAGGTATCTATAAAACGCTGCATTACCTGACTAAAATAATTTTTAACACCTGCAGGATTAAACAATTTCGTTACGTAATTCAAAGCATTAGTCAAATTAACGTAGAAATTGGGAAGTCTTATGACGAGTTCATTAAACTCGTGAATAATTACCGGGATAAGTAAATATCCTATAACTGCAAAAACCAAAATAAATAATAGAATAGAAATCATGCTTGCAAGCATTCTAGGCAGCTTGCGCGAAAGCAAATTAGTCAACGGAAGCAGCACATAAGCAATTATAACTCCATAAATTATAGGAGGAAAAACTCCCCTTGTGAGATACAAGAAATAAAGCATTACTACTGTTATCCCGAGTATCAGTGCTGTAAAAAAAGCCGTCCTTATTTCCCTGTTCATCAAGATGCAGTTATCGAAGAAACTGCGTCATCCTCCTTAGCAAAACGTATCACTTTAACTCCAGATGCATATCTATGGTGAAGTGGTATCTTGTTTATGTCTATTTTTATCACTTTACCTTTTCTGGACATTATAAAAAGACTTTTCTCGCCATGCAAAACCTTCACAGCTTGTATTGGGCCAGACCTTTCAGATACTTTTAGACACAAAACACCTTTTCCTCCTCGTCGTATCTTTCGTATTTCAGAAACTAAAATTTTCTTTCCAAGTCCTTTTGAAGTAATCAGTAGAATGGTATCTATTCCTTGGACTGCTTCCCCGTCGACGACAAAGTCATTTTGTGAAAGCTTCAGCCCTTTCACTCCAATAGAGGTCCTCGCAGTCATCCTAAACTGTTCAGAATCAAAGCGAATAACTAAGCCTTTATTGGTTACTATAATAATTTCCGCAACATCCTTGATGGGAGTAACAGAAACAACCTCATCACCTTCTCTGAGTTTAATAGCCTTTTTTCCGTTTGTATTTATGTTTTGAAATTCTTCAACAGATGTCTTCTTGATTACCCCTTTTCGGGTTATCAAAACAATGCTTTTAGCTTGCATATTTGGTGAAAATGCTATAGCCGCAGAAAAAGACTCATCATCATTGACACGCAACAATCTATGAATAGGAGTCCCTTTCAATTCTCTTTCGGATTCTGGAATCTCGTAAGTATTAATAACGTACACCTTACCTTTATTGGTAAAGAACAAGATTTTGCTCCTTGCTGTGGTTGCGATAATTTCTTTTGGATAATCAAGTTCATTTGAAACACTTCCTATTACGCCTTTTCCTCCTCTTATTTGCATTTTGAATGTTTCCTCTGGAACTCTCTTCACGTAACCATCTCGAGTTGTAGTAATAATTACATTACTGTCTTCAATGAGATCGACAGCCTCAAAATGCTCTGGCTGCCTTATTTCTGTTTTTCTGGCATCTCCATAGGACGTTACAATCCTGTTGAGGTCCATCTTTATTTCTTCCCAGAACACTTCTTTCTCGTTTAGAATCTTTGAGAGTTTTTCTATCTCTTGTTTTATTGAGAGCATCTCTTCGTCAAGTTTAGAAGTTTCAAGGCTTGTAAGTCTCGCAAGCCTCATATCAAGAATTGCTTTACACTGAGTTTCGTTTACAGAAAGTAAATTCATTAAACCCACTAAGGCTTCGCTTGTATCCTTTGATTGTTTAATCATTCGTACAACTTCATCAATATTAGTGATTGCCTGCTTAAGACCTTCAAAAATCATGAGTCTTGTGCGAGCCTTTGACAGTTCAAACTCAGTTTGCCTTTTTAATACCTTTGCTCTGAATGACAAAAAGTGCGACAATAGTTCTTTCAATGTAAATACACGTGGAGCGTTGTCAAGCACTCCAAGGAGTATGACCCCGTAACTTACTTCAAAAGACGTTTGAGAACAGAGAGCTTGCTCAAATATTTTTGAATTAACATCTGTATCTATTTTAATAACAACCCTTATGCCATCTCTGTCGGATTCATCTCGAATGTCCTCAACACCTTTTAGTTTCTTCTCTTTGGTAAGAGAGGCAATCTTTTCTACAAGAGTTGCCTTATTTACTTCGAAAGGCAGCTCAGTAATAACAAAATTGCGAGTCTTGTGCTTACCTTCTTCAATATGAAATTTTCCTCTTATCCTGAATATCCCCCTACCGGTACTGCAATATTCTTTGACTCCGTTATCACCGATTACATATCCACCAGTTGGAAAATCTGGTCCTTTAATAAAATTAAATAGTTCATTTGTCTCAACGATGGTCCCGCCTAAAATCTCTCTATCGATAACATAGAGTAATGCATCAACAATCTCTTTTAAGTTATGAGGAGGAATATTTGTAGCCATACCCACTGCGATGCCAGAAGAACCATTTACAAGAAGGTTGGGTATTCTTGCTGGCAACACTATAGGTTCCTTTAATGTATTGTCAAAATTAGGAGTAAATTCAACGGTATTAGCATCAAGCCCTGTGAGCATTTCAAGAGCTATAGGAGAAAGTCGCGCCTCAGTATATCTCATTGCAGCGGGGACATCTCCGTCAATTGAGCCAAAGTTTCCATGCCCATCGACAAGCACGTACCTCAGCGAAAAATGTTGAGCCATTCTGACAAGAGCATCATAAACGGAAGTATCGCCATGAGGATGGTACTTTCCAAGAACTTCTCCTACGATTCTTGCACACTTTTTATAAGGCCTATTGGGAAGGCAACCAAGCTCATTCATAGAAAACAGTATTCTTCTGTGAACTGGCTTGAGTCCATCTCGTATATCTGGTAGTGCTCTTCCAACTATAACGCTTAACGAATAATCAATAAATGATTTCTGTACTTCGTCTTCCAGAGGAGCATTTAATACTTTTTCACCAAATAGATCAGCCATCTCTCACCTCAAATATCAAGATTAACAACTTCCTTTGCATGCTCTTCAATGAATCTTCTTCTCGGCTCTACTTCACTTCCCATGAGGAGCTCAAATATTCTATTTGCTTCCTCTGCGTCGTTAACGCTCACCCTAAGGATAACTCTTCTTGAAGGATCCATCGTAGTTTCCCAAAGCTGAGAAGGGTCCATTTCTCCAAGGCCTTTATACCGCTGTATATCAGCCTTCAAAGGGTCAGTAAGCCTTTGCAATACTCTCTTTAATTCCTCGTCCGAGTAGGCGTAATTTACGGTTTTACCATATCCTACTCTGTAAAGAGGCGGTTGGGCAATGTAAAGATAACCACTTAAAATTAGGTCTTTCATATACCTGAAGAAGAAGGTTAGAAGTAAAATTCTTATATGCGCACCGTCAACATCTGCATCTGTCATTATAACTACTTTGTGATAACGTAAATTTTCAGCCTTAAGGTCTTCCTTTATTCCGCAACCTAACGAAGTTATTAAATTTTTTATTTCCTCACTCCCCAGCGCATGGTTCATATTTACTTTTTCTACGTTGAGAATCTTTCCTCTCAATGGTAGAACTGCTTGGAATTTCCTATCTCTAGCTTGCTTTGCGCTCCCACCTGCTGACTCTCCCTCAACAATATAAATTTCAGCTTGAGAAGGGTCATTTGTAGAGCAATCAGCAAGCTTACCAGGAAGTCTGCCTGAAAAATCAAGCGCACCTTTTCTCCTGATCAATTCCTTTGCCTTTCTTGCAGCAATTCGAGCGCTTTGCGCAAGCAAAGCTTTTTTAAGGATGTCTTTTATCTCGCTGGGATGTTTATCAAAAAAAATTGTAAGCTGAGCTTTAACCATGTTATAAACTAATGATTTGACTTCGTTATTTCCGAGCTTCGTTTTTGTCTGTCCTTCAAATTGTGGATTAAGCATTCTCACATTGATTACGGCGACTAGTCCTTCTCTAACATCGTCACCTGTGAGCACATCATCTTCTTTTATGGCTTTAAGTTGCTGCCCCTCATCATTAAGGACTTTTGTTATTGCAGTCTTAAATCCAATATCGTGAGTGCCGCCTTCTGTCGTGTGGATATTATTAACAAACGAAAGCACGTCTGAGGCAAACCCGTTATTGTACTGAAGAGCAACTTCAAGAAAGAAATCTCCTTCGGTTGCCACAAAGTACACTGGATCTGAAGGAATCACCTGTAGCCCTTCGTTTAAATTTCTGATATACCCTTTTATACCATCTTCTGAATAATACATTTCTTCTTCATTTATGATTTCATTTATGAACTTGATCTTTATTCCTTTGTTTAGATACGCTAGTTCTTTAAGCTTAGGTTTTATTACGGAATCCTTAAATTCAACTGTCTCAAATATTGTAGCATCTGGCTTAAACGTGATCTCTGTGCCGTGCTTCTCGGCTGGAGCAATGCCAATTTCTGTTAACGGATACTTTGGAATTCCTCTTTCATATTCCTGCTGATAAACTTTCCCGTCTCTTGTTACTGTTGCAAGGAGAAATATAGATAGTGCGTTTACGACTGAAACTCCTACGCCATGCAGCCCTCCTGAAACGTGATAAACTTTGTTGTCAAACTTTCCTCCAGCATTTAATTTCGTGAGAGCAACTTCTACCCCAGATACGTTCAGCTCAGGATGAAGGTCAACAGGTATTCCTCTACCGTCGTCAACCACTGTAATCCCACCGTCACTCCTCATAACAACAGTTATTTCCGTGCAGAAACCTGCCATTGCTTCGTCAATGCTATTATCAACCACTTCAAAAACAAGGTGGTGAAGTCCACTTTCACTTGTAGAGCCAATGTACATAGAAGGACGTTTTCTAACATGCTCAAGGCCTTCCAATATTTTTATACTACTCGCGTTATACTCATCATTAATCATAAGACCTCCTCGAAAATTCAACAATACATTTTACCAGAAAAATTAAAAAATAAAAGTGCAACGACACAAAATAGAACTTGCTATTTTCAAGATTCTTGAATTATTGCTAAACTATATACGGAGATGATATTATGAATTGGAATAATTTAACTGAGAGAGCGCAAAGAGCAATTCTTATCGCTCAAGAGGAAGCACATAGCTTGAAGAACGACTATCTTGGAACTGAACACCTCCTTCTTGGCCTTATAAAAATTGAAGAAGGAGTCGCATACAAGGTAATTAAAAACATGGGAGTTGACCCAGATGAAATTGTAATGCAAATAGAGTCATTCATTAAAGAGCAAGAACAACATAATGAAGAAACTTCATATAAAGATGAAGAAGTCATTCTTACCCCGCGTGCAAAAAGAGTCCTTGAGCTTGCAGAAAGAGAAGGAATTAACCTCGGCGACTCTTACATAAACACAGAGCATATTCTTCTTGCAATCGTTCACGATGGCGGAGGGGTGGCAATTAAAATCCTTACTGACAACGGAATTGACCTTGCCAAGTTTGAAGAATCGATCTATTCGATTATAGGTGAAAAATCTACGAAAGAGCCCAATTCAAGTTACTCTTCATTCATACAAACAAAAACTCCTACCCTTGACCAGTTTTCCAGAGACCTAACTTTTATGGCATCGCGCAAAGAACTTGACCCAGTCGTCGGTAGAGAGGGAGAGATAGAGAGAGTAATTGAAATACTCCTTAGGCGGAAAAAGAACAACCCGGCAATCATAGGAGATCCAGGGGTTGGCAAAACATCGATTGTAGAAGGGCTTGCTCAAAGAATTGCTGAAGGCGATGTTCCTGACCTTTTAAGGGGACGAAGAATCGTTTCAGTTGACTTAGCCTCAATAATCGCTGGCACAAAGTACAGAGGAGAATTTGAAGAGAGAATGAAGAAAATTCTCAAAGAGGTTGCAAAAACACAAGGAAATGTCGTACTTTTTATTGATGAGTTTCATACGATAGTCGGGGCTGGCGCAGCTGAAGGAGCTATAGACGCTTCAAACATTTTGAAGCCAACTTTGACAAATGGAGAAGTCCAAGTTATTGGAGCAACCACACAAAAAGAATATAGAAAATACATAGAAAAAGATTCTGCTCTTGAAAGAAGATTCCAACCTATTTTCGTTAATGAACCAACAGTTGCCGAAAGCATTGAGATTCTCAAAGGAATAAAAGAGAAATATGAGAGGTATCACGGCGTAAAAATAACCGAAGAAGCAATTGAAGCAGCAGTTAAGCTATCAGTAAAGTATATTAATGACCGATTCCTTCCCGATAAGGCAATTGATATAATAGATGAGGCATGTGCTCGTTTAAAACTAAAACTTTCTAAAACCTCTGACGCCCGTGTAATAGAGAGACGCATCAAGGAAATCAAAGAGAAGAAATTTCAAGCCATAAAGGACAAAAAGCTCTACGAAGCTGACAAACTCAGAGAAGAGGAAAGAGATTTACTCAACAAGTTGAAAGCAATTCTGATGGAAACAAGCGAAGAAAATCCAGGACTTACAGAGGAAAATGTTAGAAGAGTGGTCTCTCTTTGGACAAAAATTCCTCTTGAGAAACTCGTCCAAGATGAAAAAAGCAGGCTCGTTAACATGGAAAGCGAATTGCATAGAAGATTAATTGGCCAAGATGAAGCAGTAAAAGCAGTTGCAAGAGCTATTCGTAGGGCTCGCTCAGGACTAAAGAACCCTAACAAACCGATTGGCACTTTCTTGTTCCTTGGACCTACAGGCGTTGGAAAAACAGAACTTGCCAAAACGCTTGCAGAATTCATGTTTGGCAGCGAAAATACAATGATTAGGCTAGATATGTCAGAGTACATGGAAAAGTTCGCAGTATCACGATTAATAGGCTCACCTCCAGGTTATGTTGGATACGAAGAAGGAGGCCAGCTTACAGAAGCAGTTAGAAGAAAGCCATATACAGTAATACTGTTTGACGAGATAGAAAAAGCGCACTCAGATATATACGATATTCTTCTTCAAATAATGGACGAAGGGCGATTGACTGACTCGCAAGGACATACTGTTGACTTTAAAAATACCGTAATAGTTTTAACTTCAAACTTCGGGACAGATTCGCTTAAAGGGAAGTCTATGGGATTTGAGCTAACGAGTGCCAGTGGTTCCTTCGAAGAAAAGAAAAAGAAACTTATTACCTCCCTCAAGGGAGTTTTCAAGCCAGAATTCTTAAACAGGCTTGACGATATAATCGTATTTTATCCTCTTACGCTGGACGAAATAAAACAGATCGTGGATGTGCTGATAAATAGAATAGAGAAGAACATATCTGACAATAACATGAAAATCAAACTCACTGAAAAAGCAAAGGATTACCTTGCTCAAAAAGGTTACAGCACAGAATACGGCGCCCGACCTCTGCAGAGGCTTATTGAAAAGGAAGTTGAAGATGTTATCGCCATTAAAATATTAAAGGGCGAATTCAAAGAAGGTGACTCTATAGTCGTAGACCTCAATGAAACAGAAAACTTGATAGTTGTTGAGAAAGAGGAAGAAAAAGTTGGAACAAAATAATCACAAAGATGCAAGATTTATAAGAAATTTTTCGATAATTGCGCACATTGATCATGGAAAATCAACGCTTGCGGACAGATTTCTCGAGAGAGGAGGCCTTGTATTTTCACCTACCCAAGGACAACTACTTGACAACATGAAGATTGAGCGAGAGCGAGGTATTACCGTCCGCTCTCACCCAGTTACACTCATTATAAAAGCAAGTGATGATAATACTTATCAATTCAATCTCATTGATACTCCGGGTCATGTTGATTTTAACTATGAAGTGTCTCGCAGTTTGAAAGCATGCGAGGGAACAGTCCTTCTCGTTGATGCAACACAGGGAGTAGAGGCACAAACCATTGCAAATACATATCTTGCGCTTGACAACAACTTAGTTATAATTCCTGTAATTAATAAAATAGATGTAAAGGATGCTGATATAGAAGGGTCTCAGGAAGAAATTCAAGAAATACTCGGATTTAATTCCAACGAGATACTTAAAATAAGCGCAAAAAATGGCGAAGGCGTTGCTGAATTAATTGATGAAATAGTTTTAAGAATACCTCCACCGGAAGGAGACGAAAATGCTCCTCTTAGAGGACTTATTTTTGATTCTCATTTTGACACTTACAAGGGCGTTGTAGTATATGTTCGTATCAAGGACGGGAGCATAAGGCCGCATCAAAAAATAATGTTGATGTCGCAGGGTAAGGAGTTTGAAGTGGAAGAAGTTGGCATTTTCAAGCTCAAGATGGAGTCTCAAAATGAGCTTACCGCCGGTGAAGTGGGTTATTTTACAGCTATAATAAGAGACCCGCTTGACGTTAAAACCGGAGACACTGTAACGGAAGTTGAAAATCCTTCTAAAGAACCGATTCCAGGATTCAGGAAAAACATACCTATGGTTTTTGCCGGTATATTTCCACTTAACACAAATGAATTCGACAATTTGAAAAAATCTCTTGAGAAACTTCATTTAAATGACCCTGCCTTTACATTCGAGCCAGAAAGTTCAGATGCACTTGGTTTCGGTTTTAGATGCGGTTTCTCAGGACTCCTACACATTGAAATAACAATTGAGCGATTAAAGCTTGAGTTTGGACAAGAAATATTAGCAACAGTACCGAACGTGGAATATGAGGTGGTTCTCAAAGACAGCAAAACGATAATCATCGATAATCCTGGCAAATTCCCCGAAGAAAACAGCATTCTTGAAGTTAGAGAACCAATTGTTGAAGCATCAATAATGACTCCCCCTGAATTCATCGGCAACATAATGGAGTTGCTCAATTCAAGAAGAGCAACGTACAAGGAAATGGTTTATCCAGAGTCCAAGAGGACAATCATCAAGTTCGAAGTCCCACTTGCAGAAATAATTACTGATTTTTTTGATAAACTGAAATCTGTAACAAAAGGTTATGGGACGCTTGATTACGAGTTAAGAGGATTCAAAAAGGCAGAAATAGTTAAAGTTGATGTCTTGATTAATAAAAATCCAGTTGATGCACTCTCCTTTATGTCGCATAAGAACAACGCCACAGAAGTAGGCAGAAGAATTCTCGAAAAAATGCGTAAGGTCATTCCAAGGCAAATGTTCGAGGTAAGCCTTCAGGCAGCAGTAGGAAACAAAATAATCGCAAAAGAGCGCGTCGTTCCATACAGAAAAGACGTCCTTGCAAAATGCTACGGCGGAGATGTCACAAGAAAGAGAAAACTCCTTGAGAAACAAAAAGAGGGAAAGAAGAGAATGAAACAAATAGGAGAAGTAAGCATACCTCAGGAAGCCTTTTTCTCAATCCTTTCCATGAGACATGACAATAACGGTTAGCACCACTCACAAAAATAAGTGAGAAAAGAAAGCTCTTCGGGGTTATCGGTTTATTTGCATTTCCCTTTCTGCATCAGGAAGTGCAACTACTGTGATTTTACATCTTTTACACTCACAACTGAAGCTTTAAAATATATAGCCTACTTAAATAGAGAAATAGACCTATTCTTTGATAAGTATCCTGAGTCCAAAATGCCAATAAAAACAATTTATTTCGGCGGTGGCACTCCATCTCTCATGTCTCCTGACCAACTTTATTCGGTGTTAAATAACCTCCACCAATACTTTGATTTTTCAAGCTTGGTTGAATTCACTCTTGAGGCAAATCCAGAAACCGTGGAATCGGTAAAATTCAACGAATACCACGGGTTAGGTATCAACAGATTAAGTCTCGGAGCACAATCTTTTAATGACACAACTCTTAATATTTTAGGGAGAGTACACACTGCTAAAAAAACCTATGAGGCATTTGAAATCGTACGAAAGCAAGGTTTTAATAACATAAGCGTTGACCTAATGTTTGGCCTTCCAGGGGAAAGCTATTCTGAAAATATGAGGTCCTTATTAGAAACCATCAATTTACTGCCAGAACACATTTCGTATTACGCTCTCACTATTGAAAGGAAAACGCAATTCTATAAAAAGAGAAATCAGCTTACCTTACCATCTGACAATACAAGCGCCCTTGAATATACCAGGGGGATAAACGCACTCAAAAAAGGCGGTTTCACTCAATACGAGATATCAAACTTTGCAAAGGCTGGTTTTGAGTCTAAGCACAATCTCACCTACTGGCACGGGCTCCCTTATCTTGGCTTTGGGCTGGGAGCAGCAGGATTCTTTGGAAGAAAGCGCTGGAAAAACGTTAGTAACTTACAATTGTACTTCACTAAAATAGAAAACAAGAAATTACCAATTTCATCTGTTGAGCACCTTAAAGGACAAAGACAAAAGGGCGAATACATAATGACGAACTTGAGGCTGCTCAAGGGAGTTAACAAAAATGGATACTACGCTCGATTTGGTGTTTTTCCCTCACAAGACTTTCAAAAAGAGATCAATTATCTTAAGGAAGAACACCTCCTCATAGAAAACCCTCTCTTCTTAAAACTCACAAAAAAAGGACTACTCTTTGCAAATCAAGCTATGCAGATGTTTATCTAGTCTTTTTTCGTAAGGATACTTTACCTTGTGAAACAAGATATTTTAATATTTCTCTTCCCTCACCGAAAGACATCTTCATTTCCTTGCAGATTGTTTCGAAATCTTTTCTGTTGTCAATTCTTTTATAGAACGCAAGGTTATGCTCTCCGTAGATAGGGGTATTGGCAGCAAAGTAACCTGATTCCTTTACAGGGATTACGACATCCTCAGGGCGAAGTGAATCATCTTTAATAAGAGAAACGGTTAAAAGTTTCTTTGAAAAGATATCAGAAAGCACAGTAAGCGTCTTAAGTTCTCCGTAAGGAGACTGCCTAACTAGTTCCGCAAGAGTTGTCGGAACTCTCACCAAAGAAAGAATGCTCCAATCCTCGGCAGTAAGGTTAATTTCTTCACCTTTTGCTTCTGCAAGATTGAGGATTACATTGTAATTTGGAAATTGGCTTTTCATTGTTTTCCACTGATCTCTAATTGAATCAATTCTTGAGAATGTTTCTTCAATTTTAAGAGCCGCAGTAGACTCTTGAACGCTATCGGTTTTTACAAATTCAAAGACGCCTTTGTTAAGAGAAAGTACTTTTTCCATAGAAGAAACAGGAGTTTTGTCTCCATCTGCATTTATAGGATGCCCACCCTTAAAATAGACATTGATCAATGAATCGCTCTTGATTGTAAGTTTGCCGGTATCCTTCGTTTGCGAGATAAGATTAAGCAAAGTCTTGATATCAACATCGCTCAAATCTCCACTTAGTGCCATATTTGTCTCCTCCTCTTACGTTCCTTTCATTATATCCAAAACATTAAAAAATAAAATACAGAATCGTCTCATCAAAAATTTTTAATCATTAGGAAAATTTAACCGCTTTTAGTAAAATGTACAGCAGAGGTGAAAAAATGCTGAGCCAAGAAATATTAGAGAATTTGCTTGAAAGTCTCATAGAGCCGATTTTGCTTGTGGATTCCACTCACACTATTGTTTATATGAATAAAGCTGCTATTGAACAGGATAAAGATAGAGGCGGAGCAAGTTTAATTGGAAAATCAATTTTTAGCTGCCATAACGAAAACTCAAAAAAGATTATCCTTGAAATGTTTGAACGCCTGAAAAATGGCGAAAAAGAATGCCTTGAGAGTGAAAATGGTTCAAAAAAGTCTTTTATGAGAGCTGTTCGCAACAAAAGTGGAAACCTGATAGGGTATTACGAACGCTACGCGAAATAAACCACAGCTTTCTGAATGCTGCAAGGCATAGCAATCCACTGTTAAAAGGTGGACAGAACCATAGTCAGAGTTGGAGTATTCTCTGTTTAAAACTTCTCCGAAATATCTGTTGAGGCAAACAGTACTATCCCCTTCAATTTTTGCACCACAAAGTTCACAACTCATATCACACCTTATTCAACTTCCTATTTTATTAAATACCTCATTATGCTTCTTCTGCCTTTAACAAAAACTTCCTGAAATCCCACCTGTATAAAAGTACTCCTAAGTCCCATATAGACAAAAGGATCTGGAGAAGGCTTATTAGATGAATCAGTTGGATACCCTTCTACAATTTTTGCTCCGTTTTGTTTCGCAAAGGTAACCGCTGTGTTCAAAAGTGCTTCACTTACTCCTCTTCTCCTGTAGTCTTTTCTTACAAAGAAACAAACGACAGACCATACGGGTTCATTATCAATTCTCTTTAAAGCTTTTGAACGTTCAAGGCGTACAAATTTCTCCCTTGGAGCAACAGAACACCAGCCAATTGGTTTATCTCCGTCATAGGCAAGGATACCGGGCACCTCATTTTTCTTTACAATGCCATGCATCGCATTTTTGTTTCCTTCCCCTTTAAGATTTTCGAAATCAGCCTTTTCTAATCTCCACCACATACACCAGCATCCGCCGAAGGCGCCGTGCTCACCAAACAATTCTACAAAATCACTCCATCTTTTCGGAGTCAAAGGCTTAAAAGAGTATTCTGAATTTTGCCGATTCATGCAACCCTCCTTAGTATCTATTGAAGATTTTAGCACCTACCAGAACGGTGCTGTTTAAACCTGTTTTGAACACTTTCTCATCACGTCTTACAAAAATTGCCAGTCTCCGTTTAACCAATTCTACCTCAGCAATAATAGAGTCCCTTTTTCTCATATAAAAGTATGCAAAAGTTAAAAACATTGGTTAAACTGTCTCGACTGATATCTTCTTGCTAATGTTTTCCAACTTCCCTCTTTTTTTAATTTTCTAGCATTTTAATTTTCATTGCAACAATTTTTTTGCATCTCTCATCTTCACTATTATATCAACCCCAAAAGGACATCTCTTCATGCAAATTCCGCATTCAACGCATTTGTTTGCATCTTTTGAAAGTTTTTTAAATTCGGATAGCGTTGTTCTTATCCTTCCAGGATAGTAAAAATTTCTTAGGGCAATAATTTTTTCGTATTTCTCTTTCAAATGTTAAGGATTTAAGAGTTTGCGACGTCCTTATGTTATATATTGCCCAAATTCTTCCTTAATTCTCTTGCTTCAAGAAAAATCAGGTTAAAATTATTAAATTCAGCATAAAAAATTTGCGTCTTTACCAATAAATTAAGGTTGATGACTTTTAGTCACTTTCTGCACTATAATGATTTGTTAAAGAGAAAAAGCAAAGTGCAATGAGTTTCCTCTCATATCTCAATTTTCTCAACCTTTTCGGCAGGAAAGTCAAGGAAGATGCGTGTTTTGTCAAGAAATTCTTCCCTTTCTCCTGTTGTGAAATAAATCCTGTGAGCTATTCCTATGTGGAGGAGTTCTCTCTTCTCAAGAAATTCTTTGACTTTGAGCACTAAATAAGCCGAAGGATCAATTACTGCAATGTTATCCCCTGCAATTTTTTTTACCACTTTATATAAAAATGGAAAGTGTGTGCAGCCGAGAACAAGCGTATCAATTCCACTTTCAATGGGGCGTTGCAGCCGTTCATTCGCAAGTCTAAAGGCATATTCGTTCTGCTTTACACCATCTTCTACGAGGTTTACAAGCTCCTGCGAGCCTACTTCAAAAACCTGCAATCTTTGGTCAAGCTTCATGAGTTCAATTTTGTATGCATTCTTTTTTGCAGTCAGAGGCGTTGAAATAACGCCAATCTTTTTGTTTTTTGTTATTTTCAAGGCATAGTGCGCACCTGCCTGAATCATTCCGAACACAGGGACAGGTTTTGCAATCTCCGTAAGTGCGGGAATTGCTATCGAGGAGACAGTGTTGCAGGCAACAATAATCGCTTTAACTTCTCTCTTAAGGAGGAAATTCAAAATCCTTTTTGCGAATTCCTTAACCTCGTTTTCTGTTTTTGTCCCGTAAGGGAAGTTCTTTGAGTCTGCAAAGTAAATAACGTTTTCATCTGGAAGAACCTTTGCTAAGTTGTTTACGACCGTGAGCCCTCCCACTCCTGAATCAAAAACCCCAATAGGTGATTTACTATCCATTGAGGTAATCCTCTATTCCTTTCTCAAGTGCTTGAGCAACTTTGTCAAGAAAAGCACTATCTTTGCATTTTGCTTCCTCACTTGGATTTGAAACGAACACAATCTCTGCAAGAATTGAAGGCATCGTAGTAACATTTCTGCAAAGGTAAAGATAGTCTTTTTTAATGCCTCTGTCGGCCGTGCCAAGAGATGATACGAGAGCATTCTGAATTGCTTGCGCATATTTTTTGGAAGTGTCATACCAATAATATGTCTCGGTTCCCTGTCCATCAAAGCTCGTACTTGCATTTAAGTGTATCGATAGGAAAAGGTCGCCTCCTGAACCATTTGCAATTGCCACCCTTTGAGCAAGCGTAGGGTTGGACTGATTGTCAACAGTATCATGCGTAAGTATAACTTTTGCACCCTTATCCTCAAGCAGCTTCTTTAGCCGTAAAGATAAGTCAAGCACAACATATGCCTCTTTAATTCCAGTTGGACCTGTAGCGCCTACATCAAGATAAGGTCCGTTATAACTTCCGTGCCCTGGGTCAATAATGACTGTTCTGTTAGACAAATTTCCAGTTTTTGAGTCAGAGCTAAGAGTGAGTCTTACGAGGTTTTCTTTCGCATCTATAACGGGATTATTGCCAACTTCAACCAGTATTTGTGGAGGAGTTGAAGCATTCCTTTTTCTACTATTTGGTAGACTAAAACCTCCAAAATCTGCGTACAATGCAATGTAGTCTTTCCCATTTTGGGTAGTTTTCTTTATATCGGTTGGAAACGAGAATGACAAATCTATAATATTATTAACCTTCTTAAAGTTTGTAAGAACAGGGTCTATATATATTTCGTGCTCTGTTTCAAGA
This sequence comes from Caldisericum sp., assembly GCA_020692945.1. Lineage (GTDB taxonomy): Bacteria > Caldisericota > Caldisericia > Caldisericales > Caldisericaceae > JAIMJY01. The sequence goes on from JAIMJY010000014.1 coordinate 16,611, forward strand.
GTATATATATTAAAAGCACTTGCTAAATCGTCAACGAAAATAAAAAGAGATGAGTCGCTACTAATGATTTTCGATTTGTCGAGTGAAACAGCAACCCCAAAGAAGTTAACAGATTGAGTGCTGTCATCAATTGAAATATCAAAAGTTCTTGCAAAATCTTCTAAGTCTATGTAAGTTTTCCCGTTAATAGTCTTTACGTTTGCGTAAATTTCACGCCCCGACAGCTCAATAAGTTTTTGTCCTTGCTTTGGTAAAGTCAAATGCAAAACTACAAGCTTGTCATTTTTATACTCAACATTATAGGGAATTTCTCTTATCAAGTCAGCTGTAACTGTTACACTGCTGTTCACGGCTTCATAACGGATCCTATTAATCGGGTACACGTTTACTTCCAATGAAGAGCTTTCGTTTAAGAGAGATGATGTATCAAAATTAAGCGTTAGCCTTAATGGATTTTCAAGTAGTGATACCTGAGGTTTTTTAAGTTTCTCGCCACTTATATTGACGTCGATTCCTGTAGGAGCTATCAGCCAGGTGATATTTTTTAGGAGGCCCTTCTCTGCCGGCTTTGATTCTACGAGGTCAGAGCGCACCCAACCATAGCTGCCATTTGAAATTATTTCATACCAAGTCTCTTTGTCTTTATTTGTGGCAATCCCGAGTATTTGAACATTTAAGCCCTTCCCAAGAACCTGCAATGAGTTTGATGAAGTAGATGGACACTCACGTATATTTACTGCATCATTAGTTGTGCCACTTCCTCCAATAAATGTAGTATCAAGGGAAGATAATTTATCAACATTAAAATAGATAGAGTAAACCCAACCCAGAGAGCCTTTATTATCTATCTGTAGCCATAACTCACCACTTGCATTCTTTGCAATGCCTATTACTTTAACAGTATCACCTTTATCTATAAGCGAAATTTTAGAATAGTCAGTTGAAGGCCCCGACCTAAGGTTTACATAATCAGTTGCAGTCCCCGAGACTTCTGTAGTGGTCTCAGAAGGAGGTGGGTTCGGTTGAGTTGTGGAAAGTTTCTCAGTGTACCATCCCGCTACAAAATAGTACCTTCCGTTGCTTCCTTGAAATTTGTACCACTCTTCCTTATCACTCCTTGTAATTACTCTTTTGACGCTTATTTTTGACCCCTGCGAGAGTGTTGAAACAAGCTTGAATTCTCTCCCAGGTCCACTCCTAACATTAAGCGATTCTGTGTTCACGCGAGAAGTAAAATTGACATCACTTCCCTTGATAGTAATTCCCGTTGAATTAAGAAGCCAAGAGGCAACAAAACCAGTCTTATTCGTATTAAAATCAAATATCTTGTACCATAATCCACCTGAACTGTCCTTTACGGTAGTAATCTTAAGGACGTAGGTGCCATAAGAAAGTTTAAACAGGGCACCATATTGAGTGCCAGCGCCACTTCTAACATTCACTCCATCAGTATTTGCAGAAAGTAAAACTTGCTCAACGTCTGCAACTACCATCATTCCCCTTTGAGACAAAATTATTGAAAGGATTATTATAAAAATTACAGCTTTTTTCACTTAAAAGACCTCCTCATGTTTCTTGTTTCCTCATTGATCCTTTTTGACTCTATCTTTTCTTTACCGCCGTACAGTTTCTTATGCCTAACAAGAGCAATCGTAAGCTTTATTCGATTACCACTCACGTGTACATCTACTGGCAGTATAGTAAAACCTCTCTCTTTAACTTTTGCAGAGAAGCGAACTATTTCGTACTTATGCAAAAGTAGTTTCCTCTTCCTTTTTTCAGATACTGTGGTATGCACCGAAGGATTTTCTGAAATAAACATCTTGTGAATATAAAATTCGCCTGTGTTTTCCCTCACATAACTTCCCTCAATGTTGACATGCCCTGCCCGTACGGACTTAACCTCAAATCCTTGTAGCTCTATGCCAACCTCAAGAGTGTCGATTATTTCAAAATCCCTCAACGCTTTCTTATTTGTTTCAATTACCTTTCGTTCTTCCATCTTTCCCTTATCATTTTTAAAACATCAAGAAGGTCTTGGGGTAAACTTGAATATGCCCTAACCTCTTTTCCTATTATAGGATGTATAAAGCGAATTTCATAAGAGTGCAGGAATTGTCTATTCAATGCGATTTCTTTGGATGCTTTGCCTCCATACATAGGGTCGCCTACGAGAGGATGCCCAATATATGTGAAATGCACCCGTATTTGGTGAGTTCTTCCTGTTTCAAGTGAAATCTCAAGAAGAGAATAAGGACCGATGGTTTCAAGTACCTTGTAATGAGTTATGGCTTCTCTTCCCGCAACTGAGATGGTCATCTTTGTTTCGCCTTGTTTTCGCATGATCGGAAGATTAATAACACCGGATTTTTCCTTGAAATTTCCTTTCACAAGTGCAATGTACTTCCTCTTTATCGAGTGTTCCTTGAGCATTGCCGAAAGCTTAATGTGAGCTTCGTCGTCTTTCGCAACCACCATAAGGCCAGAAGTATCTTTATCGAGTCTGTGCACAATACCCGGACGCATCACGCCTCCAATACCTGAGAGGTCTTTCACCGAATAAAGCAACCTGTTTACGAGCGTGTCAGAGATGTGGCTTCCAACAGGATGAACCGTTAGCCCGGCCTCCTTATCAACAACAAGCAGAAACCGATCTTCATAAACTATTTTGATTGGCTTGCTATCTTTTTTAATTTTAAGTTCAACGGGTGGCGGCTCATCATAAGAAACGTTATCTTCAGGCTGTAGTATGTGCGAAGGTTTAACGATTTTTCCGTTCACTTTAACAAAACCCTCTTTGATTAATTTCTGAATAAAGCTTCTGCTTTTCTCTGTTTTCCCGGCAAGGAAGTGGTCAATTCTTTCTGAAGTTTCTGCTCTAAAAGTTTTTTCCATATTTCAGGGCATAAAACCCGCATATAGCAAGACCAATATCAATAACTGTATCTGCAACATTGAATACTGGCCAGTGCGTAATATAAAGAAAATCGGTAACATAACCAAAAACAACTCTGTCAATAAAATTCCCGGCGATACCACCCGCAAGCAAACCCAGCGCAAACTGCACAAAATTTGGCAAAGAAACACTTATTGAAATATATGTCATGCCAAGAATAGCAATAATGCTGATAATTATAAAAATGCTTTTACCCGAAGGAAACATACCAAAAAGAGCCCCAGGATTTTGTATGTGTGTTAGGGAAAATATGCCGTCGACAATAGAAATATTCTTTCCCGGCGGTAACTTAGCCCTAACAATCATTTTTGTAACCTGATCAAGAGCCACCACTAATGCCGCAGTGATAACAAAAATTAATTTACCTATCTTCATAAGCCTGTCTCCCTGGTATTGATTGTACACACAGGCAGATAAAAATCAAGTTTTTAGAGAGTGTTTCCGATCCATGGCTTACACCGATCTGAATTTTGTTCACATATTCACAATTTCGTCAAAACGGAAACAGGACTTGATATGGTCATTCACGATACCTATAGCCTGAAGATGTGCATACACAATGGTAGGCCCAAGAAACTGAAAGCCTATACTTTTGAGGTCTTTGCTTATGCGTTCAGAGAGTTCTGTTTTTGCAGGAATTTCTGCAACTGTCGCCCACCCATTCACCATCGGTTTGCCTCCCGTAAAACCCCAGATGTACTTTGAGAAACTCCCATAATCTTTCTGCGCCTCAATAAACTTTCTTGCATTATTCACGGAAGCTTTTATTTTCATTTTGTTCCTTATAATGCCTTCGTCCTGAACCAATCGCTCTATGTCATGCTCGGTAAAGTTTGCAACTTTCTCTACATCGAAATTTAAATACGCTCTACGGTAGTTTTCACGTCTTGAAAGGATTGTGTACCAGCTTAACCCTGCCTGTGCCGATTCGAGCACGAGGAATTCGAACTGTTTCCTATCGTCAAAAACAGGGGTTCCCCACTCCTCGTCGTGATACTTTATATACATTCCGTCCTTAAGGCACCACGAACACCTCTCTAATTCAATTTTCTTCTTCATACTTTTATCTAAAGTTTTATCAAAGTTTGTAAAGGCAATTCTTAAAAATTGGACAGAATATGGTAGATAAATTTATACCCCGAAGTTTCGGAAAGAGTTTCCACAGCCTTTCTTATTTGTGAGTAATCAAATTTATAGGTGTAGTCTTTGCCAAAAAGTTTTGACTGCTCGTCTATTGAGCCTTCCCTTCCCTTAGAGCCTGTTTTATACGCTTCCTTTTTGAAGCCAAAACCTGAACTAATATCGGAATCAAATCCTGAACTTATGCCTGCACTAGCCTCTTTAAGCATCTCTGAAAAATGGAGCTCTTTTTGTACGTCATCAATTTTAATTTTGGCAGTGTAGGTAAGTTTCTTAACTGAAAGGAATGCTTTTCTTTCAGCAATAGTTGCATTAATTTCAAAGGTCTCTCTCCTTTCGGTAACACCGCCAGAAATTTGTGAAGCAATCTTTGTTAATTCATCTTTAATGGCCATTTTACTCCTCCTTTTTGCTGCATTATAAAACTATTCTCCATTGTGTCAAGGTTTAGTAATGGTGTTCTCTACTGTTAATTGATACGGAACGCTCATCAAAAAATTTCCAATTGAAATTGCTTGCTTTTCGCTATAATATTTAAAATGGAGGTTAGAAATGAAACATCTTTTTGCGCCATGGAGAATGAAATACATAAATTCGTCAAAAGATAATAAAGGTTGTTTCATATGCAATGCGGTTTCCTATGTTAAAGACGAGGAAAATCTTGTTTTATTTCGTGGAGAAAATTCCATAGTTATTTTAAACAGGTACCCGTACAACAGCGGGCATATTATGGTTTGCCCTAAAAGACATATAAAGGTTCCTTATGAGTTGAATTCTAAGGAGCAGAAGGAACTCATGGAGACCTTGAGCAAAATGGTCAAGGTGCTTGAAGAAGTTTACCATCCGGGTGGGTTTAACATAGGAGTAAATATTGATAAGGCTGCTGGTGCAGGGGAAGAACACTTACACTTTCATATAGTCCCTCGATGGGTAGGAGATACAAATTTCATGAGCGTAACAGGTGAAACAAGAGTCATTCCAGAAAACATAAAAGATACATATGATCACATTAAGAAAGCAATTGAAGAAATGAGTATACTTTAAGGAAATAGACTCTTATCAATCTTTGTTTGAAGAACAAATGAGGAAATTTCTTTGGCTACTCTCGCACTAGTTTGATAGTTAAAATACTCTTGTGTATTATTTTAACTCATTTTTAGTGCCTTTCCAACAATTCATACAAAAAGCTTTCTGTTGAATGTTTTACGGGTCAAAATACATTTTACACGTACGAGGCCTCTCATGAACCATACTTCGTCACCCTGAACACATTCGCTCAGTGTAATCCACTGAGAAAGAGTATGGATTACAGAAGAGTAAATCCACTGAGAAAGAGTATGGATTCATTATTTTCTTATTTTTCTGTAATCCGAGATCATTTTCATCGGATTTATCCCCGATCTTTATCAGGGGGTTCCAAAGGAGTAAAACTCCGTGAAGGGTCTCACCAGCCCTTGTTACCCTGCATTCATTTCCTTGCCAAAGGCAAGTCCGTTTTTGCGCAATCCCTTCCTCGACGAAGTCGAGTGGGCCTCGCCAGCCTTTGTCACTGCGAGCCAATTTCCTTTCACTTGTCATCGCGAGCTTCTGCTTTTAAGGAAGCGTGGCGATCTCGCTTTTTAACTGTGAGATTGCTTCGACGGACTTCGTCCTCCTCGCAATGACGGGGAGTGATGAAATTCTTCATCGCAATGACTACTTAATGACGAGATCCTTCGTCACTCACTCGTTCGCTCCTCAGCATGACATTTTTACTCCTTTGTATTCGTTACCCCTTTACTACGAATACTCTTTTCCTACGAATATTTCCATACTTCTATGAGAGATCTCCGTACAACCCCTTGACTTATTGAAAAAACAATTTTTGAATATAATTTCAATGGGGGATTAGCCTTTATGGATAAAGCAAATGAAAAAAAAGTTGTAAACATCTCTGAATTAATCATATTCCCTGATGTTCTTTTACTTTCTTTTTGGGTTTTCCAAAAGAACTTCCTCCTATTCCATCCCTTTATCGAAATTTGTTCAATTGTTATCAGTGTTCTTATTTTTGTAGTTTCACTTTCTACTTACAAATACGCGAATAATGATTACTTTTATTTCTTAGGCATCGCCTTCCTTTTTGTTGGCGTTATTGATTTTGTACATACACTTGCATATAAAGGAATGGACGTATTCCTAGGAATTACTGCAAATATTTCCACACAACTCGGGATTGCAGCAAGATATGTGCAAGCTATCTCCCTTCTCATTGTGCTGATCTTCATTGTAAGAAAGAGTAGGAGAGTATATGGATAAAAGAAGCCAATCCATAAATAATAAGAAGAAATTAGTTAAAAGAAATGCTGAATTAAACAAGGCATTGGATAACACAAAAAATTCAATTGAAGATCTAAAGGAATTTAAAAAGGGCTGGGTTTTGCTTTTCAATAAAATGTCAAACGGTTTTGCTCTTTATAAAATCATCTTAGATAAAGAAGGGAAACCGTGTGATTACCGTTTCCTGGAAGTTAACCCGGCCTTTGAAAAACTTGCAGGTTTAAAAAGGGCTGATATTATAGGAAAAACTGCTCTTGAAGTGCTGCCTGGCCTTCAGCCATACTGGATTGATACTTATGGTAAAGTTGC
>JAIMJY010000103.1:0-1592 GCA_020692945.1 Caldisericum sp.
TTGCTTCTTTTTGAGCATATCTTGAGGGGAATATCCGTCGCATTGTGTCCAATCGAGCAGAAGTTTTTCGTAACCCAGTTCCTTGGCTCTTGAGAATATTTCAAAGAAAAACCCTTTTCTTTCGTCGAATGTGGAGGTAAGAGCAATCCGAGGTATTTTTTCTAATGTTCTTACTCCCGACAGCATCGGCAGAATGACCTTTTGAAAAAAAGAATCATCAGAATAAAAGGAGCATTCATCGGCCAGAATACAGTCTGGATGTTCGCCTAATACCGTTGATGCAGCATATGCGAGTGCAGCAATTTCACTTCCGGTTCGCGCCTTCAATCTCTGTTTTTGATCTATTAAAAAATTGGGTCTCGATAACCGAAGCAAAGGGGAACTGTCAATGATATCCGAACATATTTCAAGCACAGCCTTTGATTGACGATGACTTCGAGAAAAAATGGCAACCCGGAAATTTGGATGTGTGTAAAAATACCAGAGAGCAATCAGAGCAAGTGAAAATGACTTCGACGCCCCACGAGGCATAACGATAATTGACCTGTCAAAGTGAGAAATAAGATTTAGAATTAATTTTGTCTGTTTATATTTATGAACCTGCTGCCCTTGGTAATAGCAAATATCCAAGAATTTAATTGGGGAATTGGATATTTGTTCCAACCATTCATTTAACTGGAAAGAAGGTCTATTCTTTCCTTTGCAACCCATTCTTTGCTTCTTTGTCTTTTCCACCTGAAATATTTTGAATAAGTGTCATTATGTCTGATTTTATGCTGACATCTATCTTATTTTCTTTTCTGCTATTTTTCGTTGCATTCATTTCTCTCATGGTAGACAAAAGTGTTCCGACTGGCTTCGACATATCTTTTCCAACCCTTTGAGATGCTGCATATTCGGCAATCCTATGAACTTGTAATACCTGGGTGATTGCGAGTTCTATCATTATTTTGTCCGCATAGATGTCACCGGACTCGCTCATCTTCCGCTCGAATTCGGCAGCCCACTTTTCTTCTTCCTCGGAGATACAGATGCGTTTTCCAAGGATTGTTTTTGGCTTCCAACCTCGCCTGAGCACTTCAAGAGCCTTTTGAGATTGTGTTCCGTTTCTTCCTGTCATTCCACCATGAACGAGCATATAAAGTTAAATAAATTTAGCACTAGACCTTTTTAGTAGATGAACGCCGATTTTCTCAAACTCATCTGCCTTATTTCGTTTCTCATTAGAAGTAGAAATGAGCCTAAAACATTGTGCAGCACCGAGATAAGATGAAGCGTCAGACAAGGTTGTCAAAGAAAAATTTAGCGTGTTTTGGTAGCATCTAATTCTAAAACCGCAGGTATCAGAAGGAATATTACTACTAAATATTATTATGTTGTTCTCACCGTCAAAAGAAGCAACAGCAAACTCTATCATTTTTGTAAATCCATTTTCATAATATTTCCTGAAAACCGTAACATCATTTGCATCAACCGCATTGTCAAAATTTCCATCTCCAACATAAATACCTAAAAGTTGTATCGATGATGTATCTTGGTTTGCGACTACAGCGTCATCATCATAGTAAGTGAAAGCCAAAGAACGGGTTTTT
>JAIMJY010000103.1:1724-3363 GCA_020692945.1 Caldisericum sp.
TATTAATTTATAATTTGTTTGAAAACAAATTATTAAATGAAAATGTTTAAATCGGACAATGTTGTATGGAAACAATATTATTAATTTCTTTTAAAATAAATTAAATTAATAAATGTTTAAATCGGACAAGGTTGTATGGAAACTATGGAAACTATGGAAACAAAGGAAAATTGGCTTCATCAGATGAAGTATGTTTAAATCGCACAATGTTGTATAAATATATATAATGATGTCACTATTCCAAAGAATCAGCAGAATTTATGCTGCTATCAAAGGACAGAGGATTTCTCAAATTTCCGTTCAGGCGATGGAGCAAGAGAAGCCAAGCAAATTATCTCGCCGAGATTTATATACATTATATGCTTCTTGTCCGCCTTTAAAGCGGGCAATCGATATTAGGGCCACTCTTGCCTCAAATTTTATTTCTATTCAGTCGGACAACCAGGCAGCAGTAGACAAAGTTATTTCTACTTTATCACCTACAGCGGGGCTTGCAAAACTCAAGAAAATAATTTTCAATTCTTCCGTACAAGCTGATGTAGAGGGGGCAGGATTTGTGGAGCTTCATCTAGATGACAACCTCCGCCCCTCTCTCTCACTTATTCACTCACAATCTATCGACTATCAGAGAGACGAAAGGGGAAGAATTTTATATCAAAATGGCAAACCGAAAGCACTCGTTCAAGAGATAGATAACTTTCAAAAAATAACAATTCCTTATGACCACATTTCTGCGCTGCGTTATAATGAATATGGAGATGAGCCGTATGGATTACCGCTTACGCAATTGGTGTCATCGCAAGCACAAGGTTATATCGATGCCCTCAACGGATTTGCAAATGCCCTCAACAAGTTAGGCTTCCCAATATACGATTTCAGCATCGGTGATGAAATGAACCCCCCAAATGCCCAGATAATTCGTGATGTTCAACGTGCCGTTCGGAATTTCAACAACACGAAGGAATTTGTGCATGAACATTTTATAAAGCCCACGATCACTGAATCAAAATATATTTCACAGAGCACTGATTTTGATAAGCCGTTTATCAGGTCGATCTCAATCGCATCAGGAGTGCCTGAGTTCCTTTTGACCGGAGAGACACGCGAGCTTTCTCTAGCATCTTCGAGAATAATGACAGAAATTTTACCAAAAATTCTACTTCCCTCAATGCAGGGTTCGATAGAAACTTTTACAGAAGATATATTTTCTAAACTCTCTGAGGCATCAGGAGAAATAGCAACAACAAATATCATTTTCAAACCGATTTTTTCGGGTGATCAGATTTCATCTGCACAGAGAGCACAAATACTCTCTTCAATCCCGAACCTTTGCAGCAGAGAAGAATTACGAAAAATCGCCGGGCTTGATCCAGAATAAAATGGATGTGGTTTATTTAGTATCACCTTATAGAGGAACCTCAAGTAATCAGTTCATGGCATGGATTCAGAGACAGCTCAATATTCATAATGCTAAAAAAGCAGCAAAAGCATTATGGAAGAAAGGATATTATGTCTTTTCACCGACAATGAACACTGCAAACTTTGACGGTATCACAGACGATGATAAATTTCTAAACTTCGGATTGGAGATGCTCCTGAGATGTGATGCCGTTGTTACTCTGGATACAGACAGAAAGAA
>JAIMJY010000015.1:0-11481 GCA_020692945.1 Caldisericum sp.
TAAGGATTATACCTTAATGAGGGGAGTCACCCAATTATGGGATTAGTACAATATTTTGATAAAATTTTCACAAATATTTTCTAAAAATAACACTAAATATCTTCAATGTATAGTATTTAACTTTGACAAAAATAGCAAAAAATATCAAATTGATAGGTATGTTTTTGATTTTTCATATTAATTTTTGTGAAATATATATCTTGACTAATAACAAAATTGTTCTAAAATATTAATAATGGCATTTTTCTGTAAAATAAATTGAAAGGTGGTGAAAAATGAAAAGTAACAAGATAAGCCTTTTTATCTTCACGTTCGTCGTCCTTATTGCGGTGTGGATTCTGGTTACCGCATCGACTGGAACTCAAGAACTTGTCTCCGGTGTTATCTTTGCGTTTGGAGTTGCCATTGTAACTTCAGGTTTATTTACTGAACATGGTTTGACTCATCTTGCTCCTAAAAAAATACTCTATCTGATCATTTATATTCCGTATTACTTTTATCAGGTGATTGTTGCAAATCTTGATGTTGTGTACAGGGTTCTTTCGCCTTCTCTTCCGATCAAACCAGGATTTGTGATTGTAAAAACTAAACTCAAAACTGACTCAGGAAAACTTGCTCTTGCAAATTCTATCACTCTTACTCCAGGAACTATCACTGGAGATGTTTTAGGCGATAAATTACTTGTGCACTGGATCTACGTGAAAGACGAAACAATAGAAGGTGCTACAAAAAGCATTGTAGGCCCTTTTGAAAAATTTTTAGAGGTAATTTTAGGATGACAACACTAAACCTAATCTACATTATTATAATTGGAATATCGTTAATCCTTACAACAATGAGGATGCTAAAAGGGCCTGATACATCAAACAGAGCAATGGCTCTGGACGTAATAACAACAGTTTCCGTTGCGCTGTTTGTGTTCTTTGCACTTGTTTTTGAGCGCGTTATTTACATCGATGTCGCCCTTGTTTATGCAATCCTTTCATTTATAGGAATTCTTGTGATTGCTCGATTCCTTGAAAAGGGGGTTTGAATGAGAATAATCTCAGGTTATGTGCTCCTATATTTGGGGGCTTTTTTCTTGCTTGTATCCTCAATTGGCCTTGTAAGACTGCCTGATGTTTACACGCGAATGCAGGCCGCAACGAAATCAACAACACTTGGTGTTTTCTTTTCAGTGATTGGAGTCGGTGTGCTTAACCCTTCATGGCTTGTGAAGTGTATTGTTGTAGCTTTTTTTATTTTGCTTACAGCTCCAATAAGTGGTAGCGCGCTCCTTAGGGCTTCATATAAAGCTCACTCTCCGATTTCTTCCCAAACAACCATTGACAAGACAAAAGAGTTCAGTGAAAATGAAGACGGTGAAAAATGATTTACTTTATCTGGTTTCTAATTCTCTTAACTGTTGTTTTTGCGTTGCTCTCTGTACATCTAAAAGACCTTCTTGCTGCAGTGATTCTAATGGGTGCATCAAGCTTGGTTGTTTCAATGCTGTTTCTTCTCTTACAGGCTCCGGATGTGGCTATGTCCGAAGCTTCTATTGGTGCTGCACTCACTATGGCAATCTACATCATCGTTGTGAAAAAAACGGAAAGGAGGGAGAAATGATTCGCTCTATATTTTATTCTTTGTTTTTGGGACTTATTATTGCCGCAGTGCTTATGTTTCTTGTAGCTTTTCCTTTTGGGCAAAACAAGATGGGCGTTGGGCAGTATTACCTCGATAATACCGTTAAAGAAACTGGCGCAAGCAATGTTGTTACGGCAGTCACCCTTGAGTACAGAGGCTTCGACACGCTTGGAGAAATGACAGTCCTATTTGCCGCTGCAACAGGTGTATCTTTGATATTCTATCTTAGCGATGAAGAGAAGAAAAAAAAGAAAAGAGAGAACAATAGAACGAAAGCTAATTTTGTTGTAAGGGTTGGTTCAAGGATAATTTTTCCTTTTGTAATTCTCTTTGGTATATATATTATACTTCACGGTCATCTTACTCCAGGTGGTGGATTCCAGGGTGGAGCGGTTATTGCTTCAGGTGTCTTGATGCTATATCTTGCAAATCCTGACATTCAGATTGGGAGAAATAAGCTTCTCGTAACTGAGGGACTTGCAGGGCTTACCTATGTCCTTATAGGACTTGCAGGGCTTTTTACTCCGGCAAAATCGTTCTTGGCTAATTTTCTTCCACTTGGGACGCCAGGCTTTATTTTAAGTGCAGGAATTCTCCTTCCACTTTATATTGCTGTCGGAGTAAAAGTTGGCTCAGAATTTTCAGGCATCATAGACGATTTGTTCTCCACTATTGATGAAAACGGAGGTGAAGAATGATTTTTTATGTCACTTCACTTATACTCATTGGCATTGGATTGTATGCCATTATTATTAAGAAGAATCTCATAAAGATAATTATTGGACTTGACCTTATTGAGACAGGCGTGAACCTTTTGATTGTAAGCGTTGGGTATATCAACAATGGCACTGCACCAATATTCTCAAAAGGTATCTCCGCCTCAATGATGGTAGATGCCGTCCCTCAAGCTCTGACGCTTACTTCTATTGTTATAGGTGCCTCTGAACTTGCGCTTGCTGCGGCATTCGTGATACTCCTGTACAAGCATTACGGAACGCTTGACATTCGAAAAATAAGGAGCTTGAAATGGTAAACTTTAATGACCCTGTGATCCTTATAGCTTCACCTCTATTTTTTGCTTTTCTTGCAACGATTTTTTCTGCGTTTTACAAAAAGGCAGTAAAGTTTTTTCCTCTTGCTGCATTTCTTGTGAATGCTGTTGTCCTTTTACTCAATATTAACAATATCATAAATGGGGCAGGTATTGTAATCTCAAAAACTGCCGGTATGAACCCACCGCTATCCATTAATATGGCAATGGATAAATTGAGTTTCTTAATTGCAAGCATTGCAACCATCCTTGGCATACTTGTATCGATTTACAATATTTTCTACATCAAAGACGAAAGGGATTCAAAATTTTATTCTCTTTTTACCCTGCTTGTGGGTGGAATCACCTGGATAAGCGTAACGGGAGACCTTTTTAACTTGTTCGTTGCTTTTGAGGTTACTTCAATTGCGGCATTTGGTTTAGTGGGATTTGAACGAGATAAAGATGCTGCTGAGGCTGGTTTTAAGTATCTTGTGCTTGGTATTTTAGCAGGAATGCTGCTTCTTATAGGAGTTGTGCTTCTTTATACAGCAACAGGTACTCTCAATATGGCAGATATTGCAATGAAGATTTCTTCTTTTAGTTTTTTTCAAAAGCTTGTGCCTTTTACGTTTATTTTTCTTGGACTTGCAATTGAAGGAGCGCTTTTCCCTCTAAATGCCTGGCTCCCTGATGCCCACCCTGCTGCTCCAAGTGGGGTTTCTGCAATTCTTTCTGGCGTAATGACTACTTCTTCAATCTATGCTATTATAAGAGTAACGGTGACAATCTTTAATTACTATTCTGTGATCCCATTTTTTGCGCTTTTTGCAGTGCCCACGCTTTTCTTTGGTGAAGTTTCTGCATTCTTTCAGAAAGATATTAAGAGGATGCTTGCATACTCTACAATTGGGCAAACAGGACTCATCTTTCTTGCATTTGAGATTGGCTCAGAAAATGCAGTAGGTGCTTCTTTTGCTCAGATAATAAATCATTCGCTTTCAAAGGCAATGCTATTTCTAATTGTAGGGGCATTTATCCAACAAACGAATTCAAGGGATGTAGAAAGCCTAAAGGGGATGGGATACAAAATGAAAGTATCGGGAGCATTCTTTGTGTTGGGAGCACTTTCTCTTGCAGGGCTTCCTCCGTTTTTTGGTTTTGCAAGCAAAATAAACATCCTTCTTTCAGTTGTTGATAATTTAAATTTCTATACGGTTTCCTACCTTGTGCTTATCGTGGCTATGTCACTGGTTGAAGCTGCCTATTTCTTTAGGGTAATTAAGATTCTCTATACAAGAGTTGACAGTGAAAACAACATACATGAAAATGCAGGATTACTTGTTTCAATAATTGCGTTAGGGCTTGTTCTGGTTTTTGTAAGTCTTTTCCCTGCGCAAACAATTAGTTTTACAAAGTCAATCGCATCGCAACTGGCAACGAGAAGCTACTACATTCAAGCCGTGTTAGGAGGTGGCATAAGATGAACCTTTCAATTTTAACACTGCTTCTGACTCCTTTTGTAGGCGGTATACTTGCCTACCTCGGAGGCTTGATTCATAGAAGTGTGCGATTTGCATTTGCATTTTTGTTTTCATTACTCACTATCGTTCTTGTTGCAGGTTACTACGGCTCAAAGATAGACAGCCTCATTTATGGGCGATTGTTTGGCTCACTGCTTGTATTACAAATGAACTCTCTTTCTTGGCTTCTTGCAATTGTTATTTCTACAATATTTCTAATGAGCACTCTTTTCTCGATACCTGAAATGGAAGAAACTCCTCATGTGAACGCTTACTACTTTGAGCTCTTCTTTCTTGAGGGAACAATGCTTGGAGTTGTCCTTGCAGGAGACCTGCTTACGTTCTTTGTCTTTTGGGAGATGATGTCGTGGGTTTCATACTTCCTCGTTATCAAAGGAACAAAAGAATCATCTCAGGCAGGGTATAAATATATAATAATGAGTCTTGTGGGTGCAGATGCTGCTCTAATTGGACTTACGCTTGTTTATTTAAAGACTCAAAGTTTTGTATTTGTTAATATCTCCTCGATGCTCTCTTCGCAGAGTCCAGCTTTCATAATCTCAGTTTTTGCCCTATTTGCAATTAACTTCCTTATCAAGGCTGCTATTATGCCGCTTCATACATGGCTTCCTGATGCCTATTCTGAAGCACCATCCCCGGTAAGTTCTATTCTTTCTGGAGTACTTGAAAAAATAGGTGTTTATGGTTTGTTCTTCTTTGTCTTTGTTATCTTCGGAATGAACCTCTTCAAAGGCATTATTCCAAATGTGTTTGGTGATTCTCTGATATTTGTTGTCCTGCAATGGATGGCAGGGCTTTCAATACTCTTTGGAACGTTCCTTGCAATTCTTCAGGAGGATGCAAAAAGAATACTTGCCTACTCGACTATTGCACAAGTTGGCTACATTGTGCTGGGGCTTTCGCTCAACTCAACGCTTGGAGTAGCTGGCGGATTGCTTCAACTTGTCAATCACGCGATATTCAAAAGCCTTCTTTTCTTTGTTGTTGGCGGAATTATTTATAGGACGGGGACCAAAAATCTGTCAGAGCTTGGAGGGCTTATAAAGAAAATGCCTGTTTCGTTTATATCAATGCTTCTTGGTATCATTGCTCTTGCAGGTATACCACCTTTAAACGGGTTTGCCCCAAAGTGGATGATCTATCAGGCACTTATTCAAAAGAAAAGTGTACTGCTTCTTACAATTGCGCTTATTGGAGGAACAGGGTCGTTCCTATATGTATATAGACTCATTCATTCTATTTTCCTTGGGACTCTGCCTGAAAAGTACGATAATGTCAAAGAAGTGCCTCTCCTCATGCAAATACCAATGATTTTTCTTGCATTGCTTACAATAATCTTTGGACTTTTTCCTGGAATCCCTCTTACTGCGATTGCAAAAGTTCAAGAGTTTATCGGTATGACGCCTATTCGGTTTACGCTAACAGGTTTCCCTCAAGGTAGTGCGCTTTCCACTCTTAACATTGTTAAAATATCAGGAACCCTTGTCGGAGCTTTTGCTTTCGCATTCTTATTGTTCGTTTCTTTACCTAAAACAAGAAGAGTATCTCAATACGATAACTACGCAGCAGGACAGGTAGTTACAAAGTACACAAAGTACAACTACAGCTTTGGTTTTTACAGTTTCTTTAGAGATATCATGAATCCAATATTCAAATTGAGTGCAGATGAAATTTATACCGAGTTTACGAAATTCATGAGGGTTTTGGGAGACCACATAAGAAGGGTTTACACAGGCGGCCTTGAAACGTATGTTTCCTATATCGTTGTAATAATGGCTGTCATTTTTGCTTTTGTTGTTTTAGGAGGTAGAATATGGTAGAAAAAATTCTCCTTGCAGTTTTAGTGCCACTTTTTGCATTTCTTGTAGGCATATTTTTGGAAGGCTTCAAACGAAAGATGGTTGCACGCATTCAAAGAAGATACGGACCACCTCTCATCCAGCCTCTGCTTGATATCATTAAACTTCTCTCAAAGAAGGACAATATTTCTCATGGCCTGATGTTTGACCTTGGACCCGTGATTGCTCTTTCTGGTTCTATCCTTACGGTATTTTTCATTCCTACCCCGGGTTTCAAGTTGCTTTCAGCTTCCGGGGATCTTGTTGCTCTACTCTACATCATGGTAATTGGTTCTCTGGGAATGGCTCTCGGAGCAGGTGAGTCAGGTAATCCAAATGCAAGCATCGGAATAGCAAGAGCACTTACCCTGATGCTTGGTTATGACCTTCCTTTTGTGATAGCATTATCAACGGTAATTCTTAAGTTTGATACGACTAATTTGTATGAAATAGTCGCTGCACAAAGTGATTTATATTGGGGGGCATTTCTTATGCCAATCACCGCTGTAGTTGCATTCATTGCAACGTACGGTGCAATGGGAGAGCACCCCTTCGAGGTAGTTGTTGCACCTCAGGAGGTTGCTACTGGGCCAATGGTTGAATACGGAGGAAAGCATCTCGGATTTCTTATGATTGACCATGCTTTTCATATCTATATCGAACTTGCTCTTTTCACGGACCTCTTCCTTGGAGGAGCTTCCAATTTGGGGTACTTCTTTCTTAAAATTTTTGGTTTGCATATCTTGCTTACGTTCTTTGACACAGTTTACCCAAGGTTCAGGATTGAAAACGCAGTGAGATTTTTCTGGAGATGGCCTACCGTTTTTGCGTTGATAGGCCTTCTGATTGTTATGATTGGAGGTTAATGTGGATAAAGAAATTGAGCAAGGCTATAATGAAATACTCGAATCACTTAGAAAGCGTTCATTGTGGATACTGCACTATTGCACGGGTTGTGGAGCAATTGAACTTCCTCCAACGATGACTTCACGTTACGACATGGGGAGGTTTGGGATCGTGCCTTTTGTTACTCCAAGGCAATCTGACATTCTTATTGTTACAGGATACGTGAACATAAAAACACTCAGAAGGATAATAACGTCCTATGAACAAATGCTCGACCCAAAATACGTCATTGGATTTGGCTCTTGCTCAATAAATGGAGGAATATACTGGGATTCGCATTCGGTTATCAAGAAGCTCGACTCTTATATGCCTGTTGACCTTTACATTGCAGGTTGCATGCCGAGACCTGAGGCTATAATTCATTCATTTAAACATCTCATGGAACTTATAGATACAGGAAAGGCTGATGGTTACAGAAGATACAAAGAGAACTATGACTTTTACAGAAAAAACCAGAGGAAGGTGCTTGGGAAATGGAGATAGAAAGATTGAATCAAGTCATAAGAGGAACTGTTGAAGTAAAAAGAAAGCAAAGAGTTGATATCATTGTTGATAACGCTGATATCGTGAGTGCTTTGCACTCGTTGAAACTATTTGGCTTTAACCAGTTAACACTTGTAACTGCTGTTGATTGGATTGAAGAGCAGCAATTCGAAGTTGTTTACGTGCTCTATAGCAACGCTCAAAAGGTTGTTGCAATAGTAAAAGCAAGAATTCCTCGCGAAAATCCAGAAATTGAAACAATTGAGGATCTCTATCCAAATGCAAACAAATACGAAGTTGAACTTACTGAGATGTTTGGTATAAAAGTGCGGGGAAATCCAGATTCAGGAAAGCCTTTCTTACTCGAAAACTGGCACGATTTACCGCCGATGAGAAAAGATTTTGACTCAATAAAGTATGCAACTGAACATTACGAGGCTCGCCATCGGAAGGAAAACAATGACTAAAGAATACGAACTAAACATCGGACCAAATCACCCTGGAATTCCTGGGAACTTTTCTCTTCATCTTGAACTTGAAGGGGATACCATTGTTAAAGCTAATGGAGATTCTGGGTACCTTCACAGGGCTTTTGGGAAGCTTATGGAGCACAGGCTATACTTACAAAATGTTGCTCTTATCCCAAGAATATGCGTAATAGAACCTGATATAAATGAAGCTGTATATGCAATGGCAATTGAAGAGTTGATGGGGGTGAAAATCCCAGAAAGGGCAAAGTACATAAGGACGATTATTCTTGAAGCAGCGCGCGTTAATGCATATCTGTTTGGTCTTGGTATATTTGCTGCCGCAACACTTGGTTTATACACGCTTATGCAGTGGGCTGTTGGCGACAGGGATTATATGATTGACCTCTTTGCAAGCTTAACTGGTGCAAGAATTTATCATATGTTCATCTGGCCAGGAGGTGTAAGAAGAGATTTACCTCCAAAGTTTGAGGAAGATATTCTTGATTGGGTAAAATTCATTAAAGACAAATTGCCAGATTACGATGCAGTCTTCTTTAAGAATTCAATGTTTTTGCACAGGACAAAAGGACTGGCAACAATTACCAAAGAAGAAGCTCTTTCGATGGGTGTAACGGGGCCAAACTTGAAAGCAACAGGTGTTGCTCAAGATGTAAGAAAAGATGAACCCTATGCCGCGTACCCTTACCTTGATTTTGAAATTCCCACAATGACCGAGGGGGATGCTTGGGCAAGAACAATCATAAGAAGACTTGAACTTGAATTATCATTGAACCTTATTGAGCAAGCTGTAAAGAAAATGCCCAAAGGACCAGTATGGACAAAGATGCCAAACCCTTTCAAATGGTATGTGCCCAGAGGTGATGCTTATGCAAGGGTTGAGTCTTCAGGGGGAGAGTACGGATTTTATTTCGTAAGCGATGGAGGGGCAAAGCCTTACAGAGTCTATGTGAGGGGTGCTTCAATGCCGCACATGTACCCTCTGGCCGAAAAGCTTTTAATTGGACAAAAGTTGTCAGATGCTCCACAGATACTGGGAAGTCTTAATATTTGCCCTCCAGAGATCGATAGGTAGGTGAAAGATGGAAAAACAAACAAAAAATGGTTCTGACTTAAAAGAAAAAGTAAAAGAGTTTGAACATGGCAGTTTGATCTCTCCTTTGTCATCTGCCAAGTATCTGTTTAAAAAACCTCACACGCTTCAGTATCCTAAGGAAACAAAACCAATTCCCGAACGATACAGGGGTTTTCACATTAATGACCTTGACAAATGTATCGGGTGCGGCAACTGTATGAGTATCTGTCCGTGCGAGGCAATAACGATGGTTGATGTAAAAGCGTTTTACCTTGTCTCATCCAAAGAGGGAACGACCGACACAAGACCTCAGGTTGATTATGGAAGATGCTCTTACTGCGGGCTATGTGTAGACATTTGTCCAACAGGCTCACTTAAGCTTTCGAAAGACCTCATTTATTCTTCAACGGATGCAGATACTTTTGTATGGGTGCCAGCTGTTGAGCAGGGAAGAGAAATAGGTTTTATACAGAGTGATGAGCTAACGCCACTTGTTCTTGACAAGCTAGAAATGTCAGAGCTTGAACCTGATGTGAGAAAAAAGACATTTGAGGAACTTATACTTGGCTTTAGCAAAGAAGAAGCTCAGGCTGAAGCAGCAAGATGTCTTGGGTGCGGCATATGCATGCAAGGCTGCCCTGCGCATATGAAGAACCCAGAATACATTCAGGCAATTTTTGATAAAGATTTTAACCTTTCAGTAAAATACATGCTTGAAGATAATGCTCTTCCTGGTATATGTGGAAGGATATGTACGCACAAGTGCCAGGATGACTGTGTTTATAACTACCGAGGCGACGCTGTGCAGATTATGTGGCTCAAACGTTTCGCAACAGATGCCATTAAAGACTACAGTGCTTCTGATCCAGTAAGGCTTCCTCAAACAGGCAGGAAGGTTGCAATTATCGGAGCAGGACCTAGCGGACTTTCAGCGGCATACTATCTTTCTCTTATGGGCCACTCGGCTACGATATTCGAGAAAAATAAGATAGCCGGTGGAGGACTTGGACTTGGGATTCCAATGTATAGGTTACCAGTATATGAGATTGACAAAGAAGTTGAGCATATAAAATCGCTTGGAGTCGATATAAAACTTGGGGTGGAAGTTGGCAAGGATATTACATTTACTGACATTATGAAAAATTTTGATGCGGTGTACATTGGTGTTGGTCTGTCATACGGGCGGGCAATTAATCTAAAGGGAGAGGACCACCCTGATGTCATCCAGGCAATAGATTTCCTGAGGCAGGTCAAAGTTGAAGGGCGTAGAGACATTGCAAGAAAGGTTGTTGTTATCGGTGGTGGTAACGTAGCAATGGATGTCGTAAGAACCGTTAAGAGGCTTCAAGAGGTGAGGTATGACGATGGAAATACGGTGGCACAGATGGCAAGCCTTGAAGATTGGGACATTCTCCCTGCATCAAAGGAAGAGGTTGAAGGTGCGCTTGCAGAAGGTGTGATATTTAACCCTGCGTGGGGACCAAAAGAGGTTAGGTTTAATGAGAGTGGCAAAATTGTTGGGCTTGAGATTAAAAAAGTGAAGTCAGTTTTCGACGAAAATGGACGTTTTAACCCGACATTCTTTGAAGACCAAATCAAGACTCTCGAGGCAGACTATGTCGTTGAAGCAGTTGGACAGATGACCAACTTGGGTTTTATCCCAGAGGACATTGCGAAGGACCTTAAATATACACCGAGAAGAAGAATTTTTATTGACGATTACGGCGAAACATCCCTTGTAGGAATATTTGCAGGTGGAGACCTCGTTGAAACGTCTCTCGGAAATGCAATATCAGCGATTGCAAATGGTCATAGAGCCGCTATAGGCATTGACTTCTATCTAAAGGGTAAATAGGAGGGCACAGTGGAACTAAAAGATAAAATTTACTCTGGTGAACCGATTCAAGATAGATTTTACAATGGCTTTTCGGAATTAGAAACTGTACTTGTGCGGTATTCTAATAAGGTAGGCATTATGCCAATTAAAGATCTCTTCTCGATTATAAAAGGAACTGAAAGGATGCTTTCAAAAAAAGAAGGCATCTGGGTAAAGGATATATCAGAGGAAATGTTTGTGCTATCGCGTGAAGGATTTGACAGAGTCAATTCGATCGTACGTAGAATGGTTTATGAACCTCTCGTGAGAATTCAGGTGGGCAGTAGGGTTACTGTGATAAGTTCAAGCCATAAAATTGTCGTTACTCAAGATAGAGTGGAAAAACTGGTTAAGGGAGCTGAAGTAAAAGTTGGAGATACTGTTTTTGTTAGTAAAAATGGTGCGGGCATTGAGGAAGCAAAAATTACTAAAGTCAAACTTGAAGAGGAAATTTATCTGTATGTTTATGGTATGGAGACCACTTCAGGGGGAGCATTCATAAGCGGCATTCTACAGAAGAGTTATTGATACTAATAACCTGCTCACGAAGAGCGCAGGTTACAGAGGAGTATACCTGCTCACGAAGAGCGCAGGTTACAGAGGAGTATACCT
>JAIMJY010000015.1:11565-17034 GCA_020692945.1 Caldisericum sp.
TGACTTTTCGAGTATAAATGTCACTGGCCCATCATTTATGAGGCTGACTTCCATGCGTTTCCTAAATATGCCAGTTTTTACTGGAACTCCATTTCTCTTGATTTCGTCAACAAATTCCTCGTATAGTTTTCGTGCAGCTGTATCTTCCATTGCATTAGAAAAACTTGGACGATTGCCTTTTTTTATTCTCGATGCAAGCGTGAATTGCGAAACAACAAGAAATTCTCCGGCCACGTCTCGTATTGATAAATTCATTTTATTAAATTCATCATCAAAAATTCTTAGGTTAATAACTTTGTTTGCGAGGTATTTCGAAATTTCATTAGTATCTCCCTTTTCCACTCCGAGGAGTACGAAAAGTCCGCGGTTAATCTCTGAAACAATTTCACTTTCAACTGTCACTGCTGCTTTCTTCACTCTCTGCAACACTATCTTCATGTGACCACCTCTTAGTTACTTTTACTTTGACAACTTCGGGAATATTTTCTATTTCCTTCAAGATATCATTTAAAGGCGTTTTTGGGGAAAGAGAACAAGAAAACCTAATATACGCTTGATAATGTCCTTTGTATTTTTTGTCAGTCCTTGTGGAAGAATGAAAATTATCAAAACTTAAATTCCTTTTTGCAAATATTCCTGCAATTTTGTAGATGAGACCAGGAACATCCCACACGGTAATTCTGAAAAAGGACAAAAGCGTTTTGTCTGCTCCTTTGACCCAATGCGCAGGAATAACTTTACCACCGCGCTCTATAATTCCATACAAGTTGTTGCAATCTACTCTGTGAATTTTTATTCCACGTCCCCTTGAAATATAGCCAACAATCTTGTCTCCCGACGATGGATTACAACATTTTGCGACAGAAATTTTAATGTCTCTCAATCCATCAATAGCAGGGAAAGAGTCTTCCTCGATTTTCCTTTTACTAGAAGGAAGGGTTTTTGAAACGGTTGACGCTTTGTTTATCTCGACAGCTGTCTCTTTTTTCTTCTCTTCGTAGAGTTTTCTGAAATAAGCTTTAATTCTTGAGCGAGCAGACGCGCTTTTTACGAATTTAAGCCAATCGAGTTTAGGGCCAGTTGTAGTTTTAGAAGTTATTATATTAACTCTGTCGCCTGTTTTAAGCTCGGTTTCGAGGGGTACCATTATCCCGTTGATTCTTGCTCCTATGCAATTATAACCAATATTTGTATGCACTTTGAATGCAAAATCAACAGGAGTAGCGCCTTGCGGCAGTTCTATGACGTCACCCTTCGGAGTAAAAACTAAAACGACCTCGCTAAAAAGGTCTACCTTAACTCTCTCAACGAATTCACGTGATGAACGTACTTCCTTTTGCCAATCAAGCATCTGCCTTAGCCATGAGATCTTCGCTTCATATTCTTTATCAAGATTTTTACCTTCTTTATATTTCCAGTGGGCGGCGATTCCTACTTCGTCATGCTTATGCATTTCCCAGGTGCGTATTTGAACCTCGAAAGGCTCTCCTGATTTAGTGATAACTGTTGTATGCAGTGATTGGTACATGTTTGGTTTTGGTAGAGCTATGTAGTCCTTAATTCTTCCCGGGACAAACTTATAGTAGTTATTAACGATTCCGAGTACTTGATAACAAGTTGGTATGTCATCTACGATAATTCTCAGAGCCATAATATCGTAAATCTCTTCAAATTGTTTTTTGTCGCGAATCATTTTACGGTATATACCATAGAGGTTCTTGGGTCTGCCTGAAATCTCGGCATTAATTTTCTGATTCTTCATTAGGTTCTGGAGCTCTGCTATTAATTCGTTTACGTAGGATTCCCTATCAATTCTTTTTCTTTGTACTTTTGATGCAAGTTCGTAGTATTTATCAGGTTCAATGTATCTAAAACTTAAATCCTCGAGTTCCCATTTGATTGTGTAGATTCCAAGTCTATGAGCAAGCGGTACATAGATATCCATTGTTTCTTGCGCTGTCTCTTTTTGTTTTTCTGGGGATTTGAAACTAAGCGTCCTCATATTGTGAAGTCTGTCAGCAAGCTTAATGAGAACAACTCTTATGTCTTGAGCCATCGCAAGGAGCATTTTTCTAAGGTTCTCAAGTTGAGCTTCCTGGGAGGATACGCTTCGGATGTCCTTGAGCTTCGTAACTCCGCTCACTAGAAAACCAACTGATTCTCCGAAGTTGTGACTGATGTCTTCAACAGTTACGTTGGTGTCCTCCACTACATCATGTAGGAGAGCTGCGGTATAGGTTTCTGCGTCAAGGTGAAGGTCAGAGAGTATAAGAGTAACGTTTAAAGGGTGAATTATATAATCTTCCTTAGACTCTCGCTTTTGTCCTTCATGAGCCGTCTTTGCAAAATCATACGCCTTCTCAATAAGTAAAACCCCCTCTTTCGAGAAATCAGAGGAGATTTTACTTATGAGTGTTTGGAATAAAATATCCCGATCAATCAAGGTTGACTAAAGAAAATAGTGGGTATTTCTTTAGTTTTTCCTCTCCTTTCAGGTCCTTGAGAGTGACTACAAAACCCCAACCAACAATTTCACCTCCAAGAGATTCAATTAATTCTGAAGCAGCAAGGGCTGTCCCGCCTGTTGCAAGCAAATCATCAATCATCAACAGTCTCTCGCCTGATTTTATCGCATCCTTATGCACTTCAAGAATCGACATTCCATATTCAAGCTGGAACTCTTTTCTTTTTATGTCGAATGGAAGCTTTCCCGGCTTTCTAACCGGCACGAAGCCTGCGCCAAGAATCGTGGCAATGGGAGCGCCGAAGATAAAACCACGTGCCTCAACGGCAGCAACCTTATCAATCTTTTTATCTTTAAAGAAATCTGCGATACTTTTCACGGCATAGGAAAAAGCTTCTGGATTCCCCATAAGAGGAGTTAAATCTCTGAACAGGATTCCTTTCTGAGGGAAATCCTGTATGTTCCTGATGTACTCTGCTAAATCCATGTTAAACCTCCTTTCAGTAAATACCTAATGCCTTTTCCTTGAAGTTTTCTTCTTTTTTGGGGACTTTCTCTTTTTTGAAACATTCGTAGGCTGAGATACCTTTACTGTTTCTGGCTCAGAAGAAAGTACTTCTGACTGTTGTTTTCCAACTCCTACAAAGCTTTCGCTCTCAGTGCGAGGCTTATTCTTCTTCCAGAGTACAATAAGAGGAGAAGCTATGTAGATCGAGGAGTAAGTTCCTGAGGTGAGTCCGAAAAGTAGAGTCATTGAGAAATCTCTGAGCGTTGGTCCGCCAAAAAGGACAAGCGCAAACGACGCAAAGAAAGTAGTAATAGATGTGTTCATTGAACGAACCCACACTTCGGTGATGCTGCTGTTTACAAGGGATGCAAAGCTTTCTTTGGCTCTGAACTTCAGTTTTTCCCTGATTCTGTCCATTACAACGACCGTATCCTCGACCGAGTACGTGATGATTGCAAGGAATGCACCAATAAAGGGGGCATTGATCTCTGTTCTAAAAAGTACAAGCATTCCAAGTGTAATAATCATATCGTGGAAAAGAGCAATAACCGTTGCAAGCGCATACTGAAGCTGGAATCTTATAGAAATATAGAAAAGGATAAAGAGCAGTGCAAGGCCAAGAGCAATAGCTCCACTCTTTTCAAGCTCGCTTCCGATAACAGGTGCAATGGAGGTGATGCTTGTTTGGTCGGGGTCAACTTTTGATACCTCTTTTGAAATGTTGTCAACTATCTTGTTTACGTCGTCTGGGCTTATCATTGAAGCGTTGAGCTTAACGGTAAGTTTGTTTCCCTGAGCCTCCTGAATGATTGCATCTTTGTAGCCCAAACTTGAAAGAATATTTGCGACTTTTCCTGTGTCTGGTTTTTCTGCACACGTTAACCTTACAATGGTTCCACCTTTAAAGTCTATGCCAAGGTTCAAAGGAGAACCAAAACGTACCTGGTTCACCACCATTGCAGCAATCCCAATAACAATAATTGTAATTGAGATGGAGAACCAGAGTTTTGTTCGTCCAACGATATTCCAATTGTTTATTCTGTCTCTAAAATTCATCTAATCCTCCTACTTAATCCTTTGTAACATGCTGAGAAAGATCGCATGTTAGAAAAGAGTAAATCCGAAATCTTTTTCATCGGGCTATATTCCCCACATTGACGGCCTTTTAACAGCCGAAGATGGGAGCAACAGGTCAACGAGCACATGAGTTACATATACTCCGCCAAAGAAACCAATAACAATACCTACTGTTGTTGTTACTGCAAAGCCTTTTATGATTCCTGTACCAAAGTAGAAAAGCATTGCAGCGCCCACAAGTACTGTGAGGTTCGAGTCAATAACTGTTCTTAAAGCATTAGCAAATCCTGCAGAGATAACGGCTCTCAAAGATTTTCCAAGCTTTAGCTCTTCTTTCATTCTTTCAAAGACGATAACGTTAATGTCAACTGCCATGCCAAGCGATAGTATTGCTCCTCCGATTGCAGGAAGTGAAAGCGTCGCATGAATGAGGAACAGCACGGCGATTTCAATAGCAATATAAATAGCCAAAGAAACAGAGGATAACACGCCAAGATAGCCATAGAAAATCATCATATACAGGAAGATAAGAATGATTGCAATAAGTGCTGCAACTAACGCCATCTTTATTGAATGTGATCCAAGCGAAGGACCCACGACTTCTTCTGAGATAAAGTTCAACTTCACTGGCAAAGAGCCGCTTCTGAGGAGTGCCGCATAGTTTGAAGCTTCGTCAGCCGTGAATCCACCCTCAATGACTCCCTGGCCATCAGTTATAGCAGTGTCAACAGTAGGGCTCATAAGGAGCTTGCTATCAAGATAGATGGAAAGCTTCTTGCCAACGTTTGCGCTTGTAATGTCCCCAAAGATCTTTGCACCTTCGGTATTAAGCGTAAATGCAATAACAGGCTGCCCGAGGGTCGCGGTTTTTTTACTAAATTCAAGTTTTGCATCTTTAATGTATTGACCTGTCATTACAACTTTTTCATCTTCGGTTTTAAATTCAAGTAAAGCAGTTTGACCGATGAGTTCTTTTGCCTTTGCTGGATCTTTCCAGCCTGGGAGTTCAACCTCAATTCTCTTCCAATTGGCTCCCTTTTCTTGCACAACCACCGCTTCGCTTATTCCAAGGTTATTTACCCTCTTTTGAATAACGCTCAATGCTGACTGCATCTCATCCTGAGAGACTTTTGCATCCGGTGAGTCAACTGCTTCAAGAACGAAACGCACTCCTCCGTGAATGTCAAGACCAAACTTAGGTGCAATCAATTTTTCAAACCCGTTCTGTGTCTCAAGCGTCTTGTTTGATGCCTTGATCGCTGCCACATCAACGTAAATAGCACTTACAAAAAGAACAAGGATAATAATTAAACTAACAACACTTTTTCGACGCACAATTAACCTCCTAAAACGTTTTATTCTTCTGTAACCCATACTCTTCTTCAGTGGATTTAATCCTTTGTAACCCATACTCTTCTTC
>JAIMJY010000015.1:17156-22280 GCA_020692945.1 Caldisericum sp.
GGATTTAATCCTTTGTAACCCATACTCTTCTTCAGTGGATTTAATCCTTTGTAACCCATACTCTTCTTCAGTGGATTATTTTTCATTCAAATTTGAAACTAATTCGCCAAGCTTTAAAAAATCCTTTTCAAGGACACTTTTTAGTTCATTATGATACAATGCTGCAGCAGTGTGATACATTGGGAAGAAATCAAAACCATCTTTCGTGAGTACCTGCCCGTGAATAGCCCCTATCGTAAGCTTATCCGCAACAAGCGTATTAAGTGGAGTGTTGCCGAGAGTGCATACAATCCGTGGCTGGATGATTGCAATCTGCGCATATAGGTAGGGGAGGCAAGCCTCGACCTCTTTTGGATTAGGAACCCTATTACCAGGTGGTCTGCATTTCACGATGTTACCGATGAAAACATCGCTTCTTGCAAGGCCAATTGTTTTCAAAAGCTCATCAAGAAGCCTGCCAGCAGCACCAACGAATGGACGTCCTGTAAGGTCTTCTTCTCTTCCCGGTCCCTCTCCTATAAATATAATCTCCGAATCAAGCGACCCTTCTCCTGGTACAGCCTTTATTCGCATTTCATACAGAGGGCAACTCCTGCACGCATTAATATTGTCGGAAATTTCTTCAAAAAGCTTTTCTTTATCCATTTAAAATCTTCCTACGAGCACCTTGCCGAAATTTGAATCAACAATACCGTTAACATATGACGAGAATTCCTCAAATGAAATTGACTTAATCTCATCCATTAAAACGTTAGTTTCTTTTACTTTTCCAAGAAACAGACCTTGTACGCCGTTTCTTTGCATTCTCTGTGAAATGCTTTCCAACCCAAGGATTATATTACCCAGGATGTAATTTTTGGCATCATTGAATTCATCACCAGTCAAACCGATTTTGCGTATTAAAGATAATTCTTTGTTAATCATTGATTCGACTGTTTTAAGATTATTAGGCATTGTTGATGCGTATACAACAGTTCCTCCTGTATCTGTTAATTTGACAGGGTAAGCATAAATGGTGTAAACAAGACCTTTGTCCTCTCTTAGCTTCTGAAAAAGCCTTGAAGACATGTTGCCTCCAAGAATAGTAGTAAAGATAGAATTCATAAGATTTTCTCTCATGAAAAGTTTGCTCCCATTGAATGTTAGAGCAAAATGAACTTGAGCCGTGTCTTTCTTTATTTGCCTTTCATTGAAATCGAATTTGGGGCTCTTAACAGCAGGTACAAATTGGTTTTCATTGAATTTTCCAAAATATTCTTCAATTAGGTTTTCTGTCTTTGATTCATCGACGTCTCCTGTGACAGAGATGAAGATGTTATCCTTATTAAATACTTTTTTAAAGAAATTAGCAAGGTCCTCTCTCTTTATAGACCGTACATTCTCTTCTTTGCCAAGCGCGCTGTTGGCAGCTGGGTCTTCTCCCCAGATGGACTTCAATGATTCGGTTTGGCAAATATCCTGAGGGTCATCATAATATTCTTGTATCTCCTCGATAATTACTTCTCGTTCCTTTTCAATTAATTCCTTCTTAAATGTCGGGTTTGAGAGGATATCTGAAAGAACATCAAAGCCTAACTCAACATCTTTTGACAAGAGCCTCACATAGAAAAGCGAATACTCGCTTGATGTATAAGCGTTAAGTTCTCCTCCTAATTGCTCTATTGAGTGAGAAATCTCAAAGGCTGTTCTTTTCCGCGTTCCCTTAAAGACCGTGTGTTCAATGAAGTGTGAAATTCCAAGATTTTCCTCGTTCTCATAACGCGCACCTGATTTGACAAATATGCCAACGGAAATGGAGGGAAAAGTATGATTTTCTTCCAAGAAATATCTAATACCGCTTTTGGAAACTTTCTGTGGAATGTAGCCATTTAACTCTTTGGAACCATCTTTGCTATTTACTCCTTTGTAATCGCCATTTTTGCGTAATCCCTTGTAATCTGAAATCCTTTTCATCGGATTATTCGAGAAAAGTTTACTCTCTTGGAACCGTTTTTGCTCACGGAAAGGAGTAAATAGCAGTTTTTGCGATTCATTGCAACTTTTGCAATTATCGTCCACTGTCCTTACCTCTATCTGGAGTCCCTAGCTTCTTTGTGAGTTGAATCTTACCATCACCTTCAACTTTCAAGACTTTCACAACGACTTTATCACCAATATGAACTTCCTTTCTAATATCTTTTACATATTTGTCGGAAATTTGAGAAACGTGGAGAAGCCCTGAATAGTTAGGGAGTATTTGCACTATTGCTCCGAAGTCTTTAATTTCTTTAACAACGCCATTGTATATTTTACCTTCCTCTGGCTCTGTTATAAGGGAATTAATTTTATCGATAATCTTTGCGCCTGTTTCCTCGTCTGGTGTGGTTATGAAAACCTGACCATCGGGTTCAATGTTGATTTCTGAACCTGTATCTCCGATAATACTCTTTATAGTTTTTCCACCCGGACCAATAAGAAGACCTATCTTATCAGCCTTAATATGAAGTTTATACATCCTGGGAGCATAAGGTGAGATATTAGGACGCGGGGAAGGTATAGCGGCAGTCATTTTATCGAGCAGAAACATTCTTGCGTCTCTTGCTTGAGAAAGAGCCTGCCCAATAATTCCAAGGTCAATGCCTTTGATTTTGATATCCATTTGCAGTGCGGTTATCCCAACGGATGTACCTGTCACTTTGAAGTCCATATCGCCAAGGTGGTCTTCAGCTCCTTGTATGTCGGTCAGAACAACAAATCTTTCTCCCTCCTTCATTAGTCCCATAGCAATACCAGCTACAGGCTTTTTTATCGGAACGCCTGCATCCATGAGAGCAAGCGTTGACCCGCACGTTGAAGCCATTGAGGTTGAGCCATTCGATTCAAGCACTTCAGAAACAACCCGCATCGTATACGGAAATTCTTCTTCAGATGGCAGTACGGGAATAATTGCCCTTTCCGCGAGAGCTCCATGCCCTATTTCTCTTCTGCTCGGTCCTCTCATGGGTTTTACTTCCCCCACAGAAAAAGGAGGGAAGTTGTAATAGTGCATGTACCTCTTCGTAACGACTTCTTCGTCAAGTGATTCAATGAGCTGTCCCTGCCCCTTACCACCGAGTGTTACAACAGAAAGAACCTGTGTTTGCCCCCTACTAAAGAGCGCTGAGCCGTGTGTCATGTGAAGGACGCCTAATTCAATACTAATAGGCCGTATCTCATTGGGCTTTCTTCCGTCAACTCTAAAGCCCTCGATTGTTTGACCTCTTATATATTCTTTGAGAACAGAATCAAAAATTCCGTTAACATCTGCTTCTTTGTCTGGATATCTTTTGGCAAATTCCTTAAGTACTTCTTCTTTAATTTCTTCAAGGGCGTGTTCTCGAGTTAATTTCTCCTTGTTTGATAGTGCAACTTTTATGCGCGTAAGAAGTGTGGGTGCTAATTCTTTTTTTATATCAGAGTCATAATAAACGCTCTCTGAAACCGCAACTTTTGATTTGCCTACTTTTTTAGTGAATTCCTCCTGTACGAGGGCAATTTTACGTATTTCCTGCATTGCGACATCCATTGCCTTGATCATCTCATCTTCGCTTATTTCCTTAGCTCCAGCCTCAATCATAATAGGAGCATCTTTAGTGCCCGCAATGCTCAGATTAAGCGAACTTTTTTCCTCAAGATCCTTCTCTCGCGGATTTATAACGATTTGTCCATTTACATAGCCAATTTTTACTGCACCTACTGCCTCTGTAAATGGTTCGTCGGAAATAAGTGATGCAAGCGATGCTGCATTTACTCCAAGAATCTCTGGTGCAACCTCTCCGTCAGAAGAAAGCACATACACTATTATTTGGACAGGCCTTCTAAACTGGAGTGGAAAAAGAGGTCTTAATGGCCTATCAATAAGACGAGATCCAAGTATTTCTCCTTCGCTTGGACGACCTTCTCTCTTATAAAAACCACCTGGTATCTTGCCAGCTGCATACATTTTTTCGAAGTAATCAACAGTTAACGGGAAGAAGTCAGATGGTTCAGATGGTTCTCCCCCCATTGTAGACGTTGCAAGTACCTGAGTGCCGCCACAAGTTGCAAGTATTGCTCCGCCTGCTTGTTTTGCAACTCTTCCTGTTTCAAACGTAATTAATTTACCGCCTACTTCAATTTCAATTGTCTCAATCATACTATGCTCTCAAATTAAGATCTTTTATGATTCTTTGGTATCTTGCCTTATCGGTTTCTTTCAGGTAGCTCAAAAGCTTTCTTCTCTCACCAACGAGCTTGAACAAGCCTCTTCTCGAAGAATAATCGTTCTTAAATGACTTTAGGTGTTCAGTAAGTTTGTCAATTCGAAGAGAAATTAACGCAACCTGAACCTCGGAAGAGCCTGTGTCTCCCTCATGTCGCTTGAACTTTTTAATAAGTTCTTCTTTTTCTTCTTTTGTAATCATTAAATCCTCCTATATTTTGTTAAATCCCCCGCAACCTGTACTTCTCTTCAGCGGGTTTATTTTGCTCTCATCAAAGGAAATCGTCGGAGCACTCGATATCCCTTGTCAAAAGCTAAAAAACATTATAAGGTTTTTGTCAACTAATGCAAGCGAACTTATTCTTCTGGAATCCACTGAAAAGGATCGTGGATTACAAAAGAATTAACCTACGATCATTTTCAGCAGGTTTCAGAAGATTAAAGAATTTAGATGATTCAATTCGGCCTCAAAAAGTAATCCTCCATGCCTTACTTACATTGAAAAATTATTTAGTTATAATATGAAGACAAAAACCCTTGAAAATATTGCAGAAATTGACAGTGGCTTTGTTCAAATAGATTGGGCTGATGCAAATGATGACTGGGTAGTCTACAGGGAAATAAGTGACGAATATGGAGGGCCAGAAAGAATATATGCAATTAATAGAAAGAGCAACACCAAAAAACTTGTATTTGAGAACAAAGGATGCACAAATTGTGAGGGAGTAATTTCTGAGCATTCATTCAATATAAGTCTTTGGAAAGATTATCTCGTACTCCCTCAATTTTCATTTGAGGCAACGAAGAGAGATAAAGACGGAAAAATAACAGATGGTTTGCATCACAATTCAATCAAAATCATAAATCTCATAACAAATGAATCGGAGATAATATTTAATAAGTCT